>CAYHWW010000006.1:0-38261 GCA_964360145.1 uncultured Oligoflexia bacterium
GACGCTGAGCCACACCTGAGTGCACTTTGCGCTGATTCATTTTGACGCGCCAAAAACCCGTTTCGGGTCCCCACGAGGAGAGAGAGGGATTCCCCTCCATTCGGTTCGCTTCACGCTCACCTCATTCCGGGCCGGCCATCTGGCCTTTCGGTCGCCTCCGGCTCCTCAGCATGCTGTGGCATGCCGACCAGATGGCTTCGAATCCCTCTCTCTCCTCTTGTTGGAGCTGGGATTCAATTTTAGCGGTGGAGGAGAGAGAGGGATTCGAACCCTCGAACGGGTTACCCCGTTGCCGGTTTTCAAAACCGGTGCTTTCGACCACTCAGCCATCTCTCCGCCTAAACCCGCTTCACGGGTTGCAACACGTCTACGCCCATATACGGCCTGAGGGCCTTGGGCACAACCACTGATCCATCCTCTTGCTGGAAGTTCTCTAAAATCGCGAGCCAGGTACGGCCCACCGCCAGGCCCGAACCATTTAACGTATGCACGAGACGCGGCTTATCACCCTGAGCATCCCGATAGCGAATCTGCGCACGACGGGCCTGGTAATCCTCGAAGTTACTGCACGATGAAATTTCACGATATGCCCCCGCCGCGGGCAGCCACACCTCAAGGTCATAGGTCTTCGCCGCGCCCGCCCCCATGTCCCCCGTACACAAGAGCATGCGACGATAGGGCAGCTCCAGGCGCTCCAAAATAGTCTCTGCGTGGCGCGTAAGCCTCTCGTGTTCTTCATTGCTGGTCTCGGGCCGCACGAAGCGCACGATCTCAACCTTGTCGAACTGGTGCTGACGAATGAGTCCCCGCGTATCTTTACCGTAATTACCCACTTCGCTGCGGAAGCAGGGCGTATATGCGGTGAGCGCCATGGGCAGCTGAGCCCCATCCAAAATTTCGTCTCGAAATAAATTCGTCACCGGCACTTCCGCCGTGGGGATCAGGTAATAGTCGGTGTTCGCGATCTTAAAGAGATCCTCTTCAAACTTGGGCAGCTGGCCCGTGCCATACAGCGAATCGCGATTCACCATGAAGGGCACCCAGGCCTCGGTATAACCATGTTCCCTGGTGTGCACGTCGAGCATGAACTGCATCAGCGCCCGCTCAAGGCGCGCACCCATGCCCATCAAGACCGAAAAGCGGGCGCCAGTGAGCTTCACGGCGCGCTCCATGTCCAGAATGCCAAGGCCCTCGCCCACGACCTGGTGCTCCTTTGGAGTAAAGCCGAACGTTCCTGGTTCGCCCCAAATCTTTTCAATCCTATTGTCTTCGGCGCCTTTGCCGAAGGGCACCGACTCGTGGGGGATATTGGGTATGGTTGCCGCCAAACCCTTGAACTCTTCCTCGATCTGGGTGAGCTCCACGTCGAGTTGTTTCACCTTCTCAGACACGCCCTTCATGCGGGCCATGAGCTCATCGGTGCTTTTACCTTCTTTTTTCAGACGACCGATCTCGGTGGATGCGGAGTTGCGCTCGGCCTTCAGCTTCTCCGCTTCGATAATGGCCGTACGTCGTTTTTCAGACAACAACTTGATCTGCGGGGGGGGGTGAGCCCGCGGCGTTCTAGGCCCTTCACGAGAGCATCGATCTTTTCACCGAAATACTTTGGATCCAGCATGATTATCCCACCTTACTGGATCAGCTTCTCGATCTCAACCCTGTCCGGCGCATCCGGGTATAAGTCTAGGTAAGCCTTAAACTGCTGGGCCGCCTCTTTCCGTTGCCCCATGTCGAAGTAAACCGAGCCAAGACGCTTACGCACCTCGGGGTAGCCAGGGTCCAGTTTCATGGCCCGCTCCAACATGGTTTGGGCGGCGGCATAAGACTTCAGCATGTGGTTGGAGTAACCAGCACCCACCAACGCGGGCACGCTTGCGGGGTCGAGGGCCAGAGCCGCATTCAGCCGCTTCATGGCCTCCAGGTAATCACGGCCCATATTCAGCGCATTGCCCGCCAAAATGAGGGCATAGACGTGACTGGGGTTGTTTTTCAGCTCCAGCTCCGCCTCTCGCAGGGCCTCCTTGGGGTTTTGAGCCTGAAGCGCGATTTCGCCCAGCATGTAGTGGCCTCCCGGGTAGCGGGGGAAGGCACGAATGAGATCATTCACCACTTTGCTCGCCTGCACGAAGTCCAGCCGCTTCATGGCAATGCGATAACGCTCAATGCGGGGCAGAGGGTCATCAGGGGCCATGGACAAGTATGTCTGATACACATCGTCCGCGGCTTTCCACTGCTCCAATGCCTGCAGCGCATCGCCTTTCGCCCGATGCCCCAGTGCGTACTTGGGATCAGATTCCAGCGCCTTGTCCGCCTCCTTCAAGGCTTGTGACGCATTGTTCTTCTTTAATAGAATCTCAGCAAGCACAACATAATAGGGCGCCTTACTCAGGCCCTTCTCCATCTCATTGCTGATGAAGATCTGTGCTTTTTCGATGCCTTCTCCCTCTGCCATGCTTTTCGCCATGCCGGCGATGGCCTTGAAGTTCAACGGGTCGAATCGGCGTGCCAGGCCAAAAAAGAAGGATGCCTCTTTATACAGCGCTGCTCGATAGAGAATATCCGCGTAATGCACATAGACACTGGGCTCCATGCTGGAGGCCTGAAGCGCGCGCTTGAAGTAAACCTGCGCCTCGCGCCACTGCTCTTTTTTGTAGTAATAAAAACCATTTAAATAATCGATGAGGGCTGCCGGAGGTTGGGGGGTGAGCCCCGTGAACCTGTCGATGGCCTTGCGCGCTGTCTCGAACTCGTAACTGTTGATGGCGAACTTAATGTATGGCGGATAGAGATCTTCTCGCGTGGGCGCCAGCGCCACTGCCTTTTCATAGTAGGTCATGGCATTCAAAGGATTGTTTTGCTCTTTGAATATCGCGGCGATACGCAACAGCGGCTGCGCATTTTGACCATCCAGGTTCCGCGCATCCATGTAGAGCTTCATGGCCGTTGGTAAGTTCCCCGCTCTGAAGGCCTCTTCCCCCTGAGCCATGAGGTCAAAGACCTTGGCCAGTTTCTGGGTATCGACGGACACCTTGGCCACGCGTGCACGCACTGTGTAGTATTCCAACAGAATGTCCGTATTCTCGGGCTGCAGCTTGCGGGCGACGTCCAGGTCTGCCAGGGCCTCTTCGTTGCGACTCACAGACCCGCGCATTTTTCCGCGAATATAGTAGGCCATGGCAAGCTCGCGCCGGGACGCAAGGTGCTTATTGCTGACGATGAAGTCCGCATGGGACCCTGCGCCAGCCATATCGCCCTTGCGCAGCATCACCTCAGCGAGATGACTGCGGGCTTTCACATGGTTATTGCTTTTTTGAATGGCCTTTTCAAAGGCGACGACAGCCTGATCGAGTTGCCCATTTTTCTCGAAAATCAAGCCATAGAGGTAGGGGATTTTGGCGCTGAACCACTGTTCCACAGGGATTTGATCCAACGCCTTGATGGACTCAGCGTAACTCCCTTTATTGAAGTAGCTCATGGCCAAGTAGTAATAAAGTTCCGTCGGAAATTGGGCACTGCCACTGAGCTGCAATTTCGACAGCTCAATGATGCGCGCAATGGCTGCATCCACGTTGGAGAGCATATTGAAAAACTCGACCTCGACGATGGCCACCTCCACAAGATCCGCTTGTTTGTTTTTTGCCGCCTCCACCAATCCGCCGATGACCTGGAAATATTTTTCATCCTGTTCCACAACGTCGATGAGGTTGATGTAGCAGCTCGCCAGCAGCGACATCGCCTTGATGTTGCTGCTATTCATGGTCACTGCCTTCATGAAAATCATGGCGGCGCGCTTGTACCCATCAACCGTATCCAGCGTGTAAAAGGACAGGGCCGATTTATAGGTCAGCTCGCTAGTTTGTGGATCATTCTTGGATTTATCCACCTCCGGGAACGCCACGCGGAACGGGATGTCATTCACCGCCTTGGGTTTTCCGGGTGTATTGAGCATGTCGAGTATAAAGATGAGCGCTACCAAAGCGACGATGGGCCCCATGAATTTGGGGGAAATAAGCCGTTTTCCGGCCTTTCCGCCTGCCCCCTTGGGTGGCACGGAGAGCATCACGGTTTTTTCTTGGGCAACTTCACGCGACGGCTTGCTGAAGTCCATCTCAGGGATGGCGTCTTCGTCGAAGGGGGCTGGCTCAATGGACGCTGGGGCGCTCACTTCGACGCTGCGGTCCAGCATCATGGTGCGCTCGTCATCCCGGGAGATGACAACGGTCCCCTCCTCATCACTTGCGTGCTCTGGCTCTTTTTGAATGCTGCGGGTACTGCGTTGGGACGTGCGCACTATGGGCTCGGCGCGCTCGACGGGTTCGGCAACCACCTCGGGCTCCGCGGCAACACCTTTCTCAACGGTGAGGCGGCCCTCAATGTGTTGCAGGATAAGCTCTGCAATCTCAGGGAAGTGATTGATGTCCCTCCAGGTTCCCGAGGGGTAAAGCCGTGCCACCTCGTTTCCGCTGATCTTATTCTTCGCGACGAAAAGTTTGATGCGCTCCAAATCCAATGGCCCCAGGACGCGGCCCGAGGCGAGTCTTATCTTATAATATGTTGTGCCCGGCGCCGCGCGGAATGACTGTCCGTCATCCGGCGGTGGCGCCGAGGCCGCTGCGCTATCTGGTGGGCTCATGGTCCAAAGACCATTGTCCCCTGCCGTGCTTGGCCTACAAACCGGTAATTTGTGCCGCCGCGTTCATGGCAAGATCGATCAAAGACGAGGGTAGTATGCCCAGCGCTACCGTGGCCGCTGCCGCGGCAACGGCGACGAAGCCTGGCCCGACGAGCCCCTCGCTGCCAAAGTCGCGAATGGGGTCTCTCATGTACATCATGACGATGATGCGCAGGTAATAGTAGGCCGAGATCGCGCTGCAAAGCACGGCGAGCACCGTGAGCCATACCTCACCGGCCTGAACCGCCGCGCTAAACATCATATATTTGCCTATGAACCCCGCCGTTGGGGGGACCCCCGCCATGGAGAGCATAAACACCATCATGGCGAGCCCCAGGGCGGGCCGCTTGAAGCCCAACCCCGCAAGATCCTGCACGTCCACCAAGGTGTCGCCCTTGCCCGCCAAGTACGTAATCACGGCGAATGCGCCCAGGTTGGTGAGAGCATAGGTCGTGATGTAGAGCACCACCGGACCATAACCCGTATGGTTCAAGGAGCCCGCGAACACACCCACCAAGATGTAACCCGTGTGGGAAATAGAAGAGTACGCCAGCATGCGTTTGATGTTGGGCTGGGTGAGAGCCACCACATTACCCACGAACATGGTGAGCAGCGCTACGACCCAGAAGATGTTGTGGAAAAGAACGGCTTCCGCTCCGTGGGCTTGATCCATGAAACCCAGGGCCGCGAAAACACGGAGCATGGCTGCCACGGCGGCTGCCTTGAGCCCCGTGGTCATGAAGTTGGTGATGGTCGTGGGAGCGCCCTCATAGACGTCGGGCATCCACATGTGGAAAGGCACCGCGGCCACCTTAAAGAGGAACCCGCCCAGCACGAATACGGCGCCCAAGATCATAAGACCATTGCCGGGAGATGCAGAGCGCACCACCGCGGCCAACTGAACGATGTTCATGGTGCCCGTGGCGCCGTAAAGAAGAGCAACGCCATAGAGGAACACGGCGGATGCAGCGCTGCCCAGGATGTAATACTTCAATGCCGCTTCATTGGACTTCACATCCACGCGCTTGAAACCGACGAGCACATAAACCGCGATGGACATAATCTCGAGAGAGACGAACAGGACGATGAGATCCAGCGATGACGCGAGCAACATCATGCCCAGGCAGGCAAAGAGGAGCAGGCTGTAATACTCGGGATGTTCAATGTCCTGGCGCTTCAGGTAGGTGAATGAGGTCAGCGCAACTAACGCCGTGACAACGAGGAAAATCCCATTGAAGAGGTTGCTGAACTGGTCCGCGGCGAGCATCCCATTAAAAAGTTTGGTGGAGGGCTCACCCCACACGTAGGCAACCGCCAGCATGGCTGCAATGGCCGTACCCAACGTCACGGCCTTCGTAAGCATCTGGTCGGCGAAGCGTTGAGTCACGCCCAAGAGCAGCGCCGCCATGGCGCCGACCATGACGATGAAGTAGGGTAGCGTGAGCATGAACTGCCCCTGGGTCATCCTGAGGTTTTCCGGGTTGATGAGATCCATGGATCACCCTTTCAAATGGTTGAGCAGCGCCGCGATGGAGCCATCCATGCGGGAGAGAATGAAGTTGGGAAAAAGACCCATCACAAAAATCATTATGACGATGGGTGCCATCACCAGGTGTTCGCGCAGCGTAAGGTCTTTCAGCGTCTTATTTTCTTCATTGTCGAGCTTGCCGAACATGACGCGCTTAAACATCCAGAGCATATATACGGCGCCAAAGATGACACCGGTTCCACCGATCAAGGCCCAAAGCTTGTTCACCTGGAATACACCCAGAAGAATTAAGAACTCACCCACGAACCCGTTGGTGCCGGGCAAAGCGATGGATGAAAGTGTCACGATCATGAACAACACGGCAAAGGCGGGCATCTGACGGGCAAGGCCGCCAAAGTCCGCAATGAGCCGGGTGTGACGCCGCTCGTAGATCATCCCCACAATAAGGAAGAGACCGCCGGTGGAAATACCGTGACTCAGCATCTGATAGACGGCGCCACTCATGGCCTGTGGCTGCAAAGAGAAGAGACCGATCATCACGTAACCCATGTGGCTCACGGAGGAATAGGCCACGAGCTTCTTGATATCAGGCTGCACCATGGCTACCCAGGCTCCGTATACGATGGCGATGGCCCCGAGGGCCATGAATACCGGCGCCACGTAATGCACGGCCTGTGGAAAGAGGGGGAACGCAAAACGCAGAAAACCGTAACCACCCAATTTCAAGAGCACGCCGGCCAGGATAACGGAGCCCGCGGTGGGTGCCTGAACGTGAGCGTCGGGCAACCACGTATGCAACGGGAAGAGGGGCACTTTAATGGCAAAGGCCAACGCAAAGGCGAGGAACAGCAACACCTGGGCATTCATCAATCGTGGCTCAAAGGGGATCTGCAATTTATAGAGATCCACGAGCGCCGCGCTGTACATGCCAAACTGGGCTTTGTACTGGGTCATCAGGTAGAAGATCGCCACCAACATGAGCAGTGAACCCACCAACGTGTAGATGAAAAACTTCATGGCGGCGTAAATGCGGTCTTTGCCGCCCCAGATGCCCACGAGGAAATACATGGGGATGAGCATGGCCTCCCAGAAGAGATAGAAGAGGATGGTGTCTAGAGCCACAAAGGCCCCCAGCATCCCGGCCTCCAAAAAGAAAATCAGCGCATAGTAGCTCGGCAGCTTTTCCTCAACCGCGGTCCACGACCCCAACATCACGATGGGAGTGAGGAACGTCGTGAGAAGGATGAGAGGCAGGCTAATGCCGTCTATGCCCACATTGTAGCTCACCCCAAGGCTCGGGATCCATTGGCCCAGTTCAGCGAACTGATAGCCTGGCGCCACTGCGCTGAAACCCGCATAGAGAGACAACGAAAACACAAATACGGCCAAGGACAGGGCGAATGCCGTGATGTGCAACAGCTTCCGCGCACCTTCCGATCCGGAGGGCATCATCATGACTAAGATGCCAAACAGCACCGGGCCGAAGACCGTGAGCGTAATGAGGTGGGAATTAATGAAGTCCATAGATGATATACCCCAACAGGGCGGCTAGCCCCAACAGCATGAACCCAGCGTAGGCCTGCACGGATCCCGTATGGAACAGGCGAATCACTTCGCCCGCGAAACGTGATGCGCGAGCCACTGCCAGCACGGAACCGTCCACAATAATAACGTCGATCACTTTCCACGTGAAATTTGAGACGGCTATCAATGGCCGGACAAAGATTAGGTCATAAAGTTCATCGACGTAATACTTATTGAAAAGCACCCTGTGCGCACCCGCCAAACTTCGAGCTATGCCCTTAGCCGTGTCGGGGTTTTTCACGAAGAGAGAGTAGCCAGCGCCCACCCCGATGACTGCAATAACCGTGGAAACCACCATGAGCACCCACTCCATTGAGGGGTTCGCTGCATCAAGACTGTGGGCGCCGATCACTGGTTCCAGCCAGTGCTCAAGGGCGGAGTAATGGGGAATGCCCAGGAACCCACCAACGATGGAGAGGACTGCCAACACCGCAAGGGGTACGACCATGAGCAGGGGGGACTCATGGGGATGCACCTCATGGTGATCGAAGCGCTCTTTACCGAGAAAGGTGAGGCAGAAAAGGCGGGTCATGTAAAACGCCGTGAGCAACGCCGTCAAAGCGCCCACACCCCAGAGCGCCACGCCACCCGCGCCATGGTGGCTCGCAAAGGCGCTCCAGAGAATTTCGTCCTTGGACCAAAAACCCGCCAGAGGCGGGATGCCCGCGATGGCGATGGTGCCGATGGCGAAGGTGGCGAAAGTCTTCGGCATGTACTTTTGCAGGCCGCCCATCTTCATGATGTCTTGCTCCTCATGCATGCCATGAATCACGCTGCCGGACCCCAAAAACAACAACGCCTTGAAGAAGGCGTGGGTCATGAGATGAAACACGGCGGCACCATAGGCACCAACGCCCGCGGCCATGAACATGTAGCCCAGCTGGGACACAGTAGAGTAGGCGAGCACTTTCTTGATGTCCCGCTGTACGATGGCGATGGAGGCAGCGAAGAGTGCCGTTGCCGCGCCGATGCAGGAAATTAGCGTCAACGTCGTGGGACAAAGGGAGAAGGCGAAGTTCAAACGGACGATCATGTAGACGCCGGCAGTCACCATGGTGGCGGCGTGAATCAGCGCGGACACCGGCGTGGGGCCGGCCATGGCGTCGGGTAGCCACACATAGAGTGGAATTTGAGCCGACTTGCCCATGGCGCCCACGAAGAGGCATATGGTGGCAACAGTGAGAAGTTCCACATTAGCCTGACCGCCAACGATCGCGGCCCTCAGCGCGGCGAAGTCCAGGGTGTGATATTCGCCGTAGAGATAAAACATGCCGATCAAGAAGCCCAGGTCGCCGATGCGATTCACGACAAAGGCTTTCATGCCGGCAGCAGCCTTATCGGAGTCCTCGTACCAGAACCCGATAAGAAGATAGGAGCACAAACCCACGCCCTCCCAGCCCAGAAACAGCACGGGGAGGCTGGCGCCCAACACCAAAGCCATCATGGCAAAACAGAACAAGTTCAAGTAGGCGAAAAACCGACCGGGGGTCTTGTCGTGGTGCATGTAGCCCACGGAATAAACATGGATGAGAAAACCCACCCCGGATACAACGAGAGTCATGAGAGACGATAACGGATCGAGTCTCAACGCAAAGGGCAGGTCGAAGCCCATGGTGCTGATCCAGCTGAACAACACTTCCTCAATCACTCGCCCCTCATGGGGCAGGCCCGTCAGCGTGGTAAATGCCACAATCGCGCAGATAAATGAGCCCAGAATCGCAGCAGAGGCAATGCTGCCAGACACATTGGCGCTCACCTTGCCGCGAGTGGCGGCGATGAGAATGCTATTGATGAGGAAACCCAGCAAAGGAAAGAGAAGGATGGCGGCTAACATCGTCACTCCTTGAGCAGTTGAATGTCTTCGGTGCTAGTGGTCTTCAAGTTCCTGAAGAGCGCGATCACGAGCCCCAGGCCCACCGCGGCTTCCGCCGCGGCCACGGTGATGATGAAAAAAACGGCCATCTGGCCCGCGAGCTGATGCATTTCCCGCCCGAAAGCCACGAAGGTCACATTCACGCCATTGAGCATGAGTTCTAAGGACATCAGGATCACCAGGATATTCCTGCGCAGAAGCACACCGAAGAGGCCACACATGAATAAAACAGATCCGAAGATGACAAGGTTTTGTGTGGTCATGTCTTGTGCCTTTTTGCGCGCTTGGCCAGAGCCACTGAACCGACGATGCCCACCAGCAGCAGCACGGACGTCAGCTCAAAGGGCAATATGTAATCAGAGAACATAAGCTCAGAGAGGGCGCGACTGTTGCCGCCGAGCTCCTTCACGCGCTCCAGCGTGAATAGCCCAGGCGTGGGAAACACCGTGCCATGGCGAAGAGCGAGATTGAAGCCCGCGATCAACGCGCCCAGCACCGCAAGAGCGAAGAACCTACCGAAGAACCCGCGGCCGAAATCACCGGCTGTGGCATCAGCATTGAGCAGCATGATCACGAAGACAAAGAGCACCATCACAGCGCCCGCATAAACAAGAATCTGTATGGCGGCGAGAAAATGAGCCTCCATGAGCGCGTAAATAGCGGCCATGCAGAAGAAGGTCAACACTAGGCTAAAGGCCCCGGAGATGGGGTTTCGCGAGGTCACGACCCGCAGAGCCAACAGGCTCCCCAAGGCAGCGAAAACATAGAAGGAGATATCCATCGGTGTATGGGTCATTTTTTACCCCTCTGCACTAGCAGCTTGTCCTTGTCATAAATGGTGTCTTCCCGTTCATATTCCGCCATCTCGTAAATAGTGCTGAGCTTGATGGCGTCCTTGGGACATGCCTCTTCACAAAAGCCGCAATAGCAGCAGCGCAGGATATCGATCTCGAATTTTATGGGATACTTCTCTTTGTCTTCCCGCTCGCCAGCCTCGATGTGGATGCACTCAGAAGGGCATACCGTGGGGCAGAGCATGCAGGCCGTGCAGTTCTCCACGCCGTTTACCGACTTGATGTAGTGAAGGCCCCGAAAGCGCTCGGAGTAGTTGCGCCGCTCTTCAGGGTACTGAATGGTGACATTCTTGACGAAGAGCATGTTGCGCATGGTGATCCATAGCCCCAACAGGATGTCTTTGAAGTAGAGCTTCTGGAGCAGGCTTTCTTTGGATTTGACGAGCATGGTCCTACCTCCAGGTCAGATTATCTTAAGATAGATGAGTAACGCCGTGATCACTACGTTGGCCAAGGAAAGCGGCAGCATCACTTTCCAGCCCAGGTCCATGAGTTGGTCGTAGCGGAACCGAGGCAGTGTCCAGCGCACCCAGACGAAGAGCCACATGAGGAAACTCACCTTACCCACGAATGCAGCAAGTTGCAGGACCACAGTGGCCACATTCAGTGCATTCAGCACCGATAATGCGGGCACCGCCGCGATGAGCGGCATAAACACATGGTTGGCCAACGGCTCCACGGCAAAGCCCAGGGGCCAGAAGTCAAAACCCCCGAGGAACAGCGTGGTCACCATCGCGGAACCCACCAGCATGTTCATGTATTCCGCCATGAAGAACAGGGCGAATTTCATGCTGCCGTATTCCAGATGGAAACCCGCGACGAGCTCAGACTCGCCTTCCGGCAAATCGAAGGGGAGGCGGTTGGTCTCAGCGTAAATGGACGTGAGGAAAATCAGGAACCCCAAGGGCTGAATGAAGATGCCCCACTTGTGCACGGGCCCCAGCCACAGCTGGGATTGCCCCGCCACGATTTCAGCAGGAGACAGGCTTTCGAACACCATGAGAATGCCGAGTATGGAAATCCCCAATGGCAACTCATAACTGATCATCTGCGCTGAACTTCTAAGGCCCCCCAGCATCGCGTATTTATTCCGGGAGGACCACCCGGCGAGAATAATGCCATAGACTCCCATGCTTGCGATGGAGAGCACATAGAGCACGCCCACGTTGAGGTTCGTGAGCTGCATGTTCACGATGCGATCACCAATCTGCAACTGACCGGCGAAAGGCACCACAGCGAAGGTCATGAATGCCACGATGACAGACAGGGCCGGAGCCAAAAGAAAGTAGAATTTTTCCACGTGGTCCGGAACCAGATCTTCTTTAAAGATGAACTTGACCACGTCCGCCAAGGACTGGAACAGCCCCAGGGGGCCCACCCTGTTAGGCCCCGTGCGGTTTTGCATGAAGGCGGAGCCACGGCGCTCCACCCAAACCATGATGGGAACAATATTCACAAAGGCAAAGCAGACGATGCCGATCTTCAGCAGCATGGAAATCCACTCAAACTGATCCATTGTCGGCGTAATCACGTCCACAACTTCACCACCTCAGCAACGGACTTGCTGCTGCCCCGGGGATCAATGGACTTCATGAGCTTCTGCTCCCGTCCCTGGAAGTTCACGATAGTGCCGGACTTCTCCGCATAGGAAAGCCCTGGAAGCACCACTTCGAAACCCATGGCATCCGCAGCTTCGAACACACCAAAGCCAACCACGGCGCCCTTAAGCCCCGCGGGCATCTGGGAACGTCCGCCACCCACAACCAGGATCGCGTCATAGGAGCCCGAACCTCTGTAGGCCTTGATGCCAAGCTTCTCCGCACCATGTAAATTCGAAGTTTTGCTTGTTCTCTTCAAGATTTTGTCCGCATCAGCATCATCTTTGGCAGAGTGGACATCCGGCGTGCCAAAGTGGAATACCGCCGCCCCCTTCACCTCGGAGTCGGCGAAATGCGTCAGCGCGGAGAGTTCCTCGTTGGTGAGGTCCGAGCCCGCAAGCACGAGGACCTTGCCCACAAGCACTTCTTTGGCCCGTGCAACCGCTCTCTTCCAGTCTACGCGGGCAAGCCCACCCTCTTTGAGCACCTGGGGCTCAATCACCCGCGATTCGCTATTCACGTAATGGAAGTTGAAGCGGCCCTCATCGCAGATCCACCACTTATTCACGTCCTGATTCTCTCGGGGCATGATGCGGTGAACAGCGCCGCCTTCGTGGTGAAGCTCAATGTTGCAGCCACGGCTGCAACCCTCACAAATGCTGGGGGTCTTCTTGAGGTACCACACACGCTTTTTGAAGCGGAAGTCCTTCAACGTCAACGACCCCGTGGGACAGATGTCCGCCAGGTTGCCAGCGTATTCGGTCTCAAGGGGCTTGCCGTCCGACGTGGTGATCTCCGTGGCGTTACCACGCTTCAGCGCTATCATTTCCCGGGATCCGCCCACCTCGTCACAGAAGCGGATGCACCGGGTACAGTGGATGCACCGGTTCATGTTCTTCTTGATGACCGGGCCCATGTCGAGATCCATGAAGGTGCGGCGCATCTCTTCATAGCGACTGTCCGCCGCACCATAATCAAAACTATAGTTCTGTAGGTCGCACTCACCGGATTTGTCGCAGATAGGGCAGTCCAAGGGGTGGTTTGCGAGCAGAAATTCCATGACGGAAGACTGCATGGACTTGGCCTTCTCGCTGGCAGTCTTGATGTTCATGCCATCGGCGATAGGGGTGGAGCATGCCGTCTGCAACTTAGGCATTTTTTCAATTTCAACAGCGCACATGCGGCACTGGGCCACCACCGTAAGCGCGGGGTGATAACAAAACCGAGGGATCTTAACCCCCACGCGGTCCGCGAGCTCGATCACCGTCTCGCCGGGCCTGAATTCATACTCTTTGCCATCAAGGGTGCATTTAGGCATGGGCTCCCCCTTTGATTAAATCTTCAAACTCGGTTCGGAATTTTTTAACGAAACTGGCCACGGGGCCGGCCGCGGCATCGCCAAGGGCGCACAGCGTCTTGCCGTTGATGTTGTCCGCGATGCTCAAGAGCAGGTCCAAGTCCGCCTGTTTGCCTCGGCCCGTTTCGATGCGGTAGAGCACGTCCTCCATCCACCGGGTGCCCTCCCGACAGGGCGTGCACTGACCACAGGACTCATGGGCGTAAAAATGAGTGATAATCCGTATGGCCTTGATGAGGGGGAATGAGTCATCGATGACGATAACCCCGCAAGAGCCCAACATGGTGCCAGCTTTCATCATGGGTTCAACATCGAGGGCCACATCCAGCTCATGGGGCGCCATCACGGGGGCCGATGACCCCCCGGGAATCACGGCGCGCAACTTACGGTTGCCGCTGATGCCACCGCAGTGGTCATAAATGAGCTCGCGCAGTGTCACGGTGCCGCAAGGGAACTCGTAGAGGCCGGGCTTGTTCACATGGCCGGAGACACAATAGAGGCGCGTGCCCCCACTGTTGGGAAACTTACCCAACTTGGCATAGGCCTCGCCTCCGTTATTGATGATCCACGGGATGGCAGCCAACGTCTCAACGTTGTTCACGATGGTGGGGCCGCCAAAGGCTCCTTTGATCGCGGGGAAGGGGGGTTTCACCCTGGGCTCGCCGCGCTTGCCTTCAAGGCTGTTGAGCAAGCCCGTTTCTTCGCCACAGATGTAAGCACCGGCACCGCGGTGCACGTAGAGATCGAACTTGAAGCCCGACTTCATAACATTGTCACCGAGGTAACCCTCGTCGTAGGCTTCCGCGATGGCTTTTTCGAGCATTTTCGCTTCATTCACGTATTCGCCACGAATGTAAATGAAACCCACGTGGGCGCCGATGGCGTGAGCACCAATGATCATGCCTTCGATCAACATGTGGGGCGAATAGACGATAATGGCCCGGTCCTTGAACGTGCCGGGCTCTGATTCGTCGGCGTTGCACACCAGATATTTCGCCGTGGGCGACTGCTTGGGAATAAATCCCCACTTCATACCCGTGGGAAAACCCGCGCCTCCGCGCCCCCGGATGTTGGACTTCTTGACTTCACTGATGACGTCGTCCTGGCTCATGGAGAGCGCTTTTTTTGCCGCCTCGTAGCCGCCATGCTTGGCGTAATAGCCCAGGGGCGGCGCCTCATCGTTATAGAAAAACCTCGAAACGATGAAGGGCTCCCGGCCCTGAGGTGTTGTAAAGCCAAAATTCGTATTCTTGATCTTCATGGCAGCTCCGCCAGCGTGCGGTCGAGGGCCTCTTTCGACATGTCCTCATGATAGTCATCGTTGATTTGAACCACCGGCGCGGTGCCGCAAGCGCCCAAACACTCCATGTGGCTGATGGTGAACTTGCCGTCTTTCGTCGTCTCGCCAGCATGAATGCCGAGCTTCTTCTCGCAATGGTGCAGCACTTCTTCCGCTCCTCGGAGACAGCAGGAAATATTGGTGCAAAACTGAAGGTGGTACTTACCCACGGGCTTCAGATTATACATGGTGTAGAAGGTAATCACCTCCCGCACGATGGAGGGCTCGATATCGATGGCAGCGGCCACCTCGTCCATCAGCTCCTTGGAAACCCAGCCATATTCTTTCTGTGCCAAGTGCAACGCAGGCAAGAGAAGAGCCTGATTGGTCGGATAACGAGGCTTCAGTTTCTTAATCTCTTTGTAAAACTCTTCCGAAAGCTGTTTTTGGGTCATCGATCGAGCTCCCCCGCGATGATATTGATGCTACCGACGGCGGACACAAGGTCGCCGATCATCTGGCCTTGAACCATCTCGTCCAAGCCTTGGAACATATAGAACGACGGGGAGCGGATGCGCATGCGCCATGCCTTCGGCCCACCCCGGCTGATGATATAAAAACCAAGCTCGCCGTTGGGGCCTTCCGTGCGCGAATACGCTTCGCCCGGGGGCATATCGAAGCCCTCCATGAAAAACTTGAAGTGATGAATGAGTGCTTCCATGGAGTTATGAACCCGCTCTTTCGCGGGAATGCGCACGCGTTTGTCCTCCACCCAAATGGGGCCAGAGGTCGGGCACTTATCCGCAAGCTGACGAAGAATTTTCACGGACTCGCGGATTTCCGCCACGCGGATCAAGTAACGGTCGTACACATCGCCATTGGTGCCAATGGGCACATCGAAATCCACCACATCGTATTTGAGGGCCGAGTTAGGTTCGTCGCGCCGCAGGTCGATATTGATGTTGCTGGCCCGAGCGGCGGGACCGGTGAACGAATAGCTCATGGCCTGCTCACGAGTAAACACGCCAACACCCTTGGTGCGCTGAAGCCAAATTTTATTGTTGGTAAGCAGGCGATCCATTTCATTGAACGCCGGCTCGAACCCATCCAGCCACTTGCGCAGAGCCGGCAGGAACTCCGCGGGGGGGTCGAAGCTCAAGCCACCGATGCGGGTATAGTTGGTGGTGAGCCGGGATCCACACAACATCTCAATGAGCGTGTACGCCTCTTCCCGCTGGTGGAAGCCATACAAAAAGAACGTAAAAGCCCCAAGATCCACCGCATTGATGCCAATGCAGATAATGTGGTCGATGATGCGGGCGATCTCGCAACAGATGGTACGGATATACTTGGTGCGCTCAGGCACCTCGATGCCCAAAAGATTCTCAACCGCCATGGTGTAGGTGACGTTGTTGTTGAGCGCGGAACAGTAGTTGAGTCGGTCCGTGTAGGGGATGAACTTGTGATAGGTCAGCTGTTCGCCGATTTTCTCCATCGCTCGATGGAGATAGCCGATCTCGCTGACACTGCGCTCAATGGTTTCCCCGTTGAGGCGGCACATCACCCGCAACGTGCCGTGCGTGGCGGGGTGGGATGGGCCGATGTTCACGAAGATGTGTGAGTCTTCGTAGATCTCGTCGCTGTCTTTAAATGTGAGAGGGTTTTGGATCTGGTTCATGGATCATCCCCTCAAAAGCTTTTCTGGGATGGGCTCGGCATCGAGGAAGAGCTGATATTTACGCCAATAGTAATCTTTGCGCTGGGGATGGCCCTCGAAACGCTCGTCCATCATAATGCGACGAAGATCAGGGTGGCCATCAAAACGAACGCCGTACATATCCCAAACCTCGCGTTCCGCCCAGTTCGCGGCCTTCCAAAGCGTCGTTGCCGTAGGACAGGTCTCACCGTCGGCGAGACGACACTTCACCCGGAGACGCTGATGATGGGCTGGCGAGTACAAATTGTACACCATGACAAAACGACCATTGGTCTCTTCAGCTTGGCCCTGATCATCATAGGCGGTGAGGTCAGCCAGGAACTCGAAACGCATGTCAGCGTCGCCCCTCAAGTACGCAAGAAGGTCCATGAGACGGGCCTTGGTGACAAAAACCATGGGGCACTGCACGCGGTCTAGCTCGATGGACTGGATGTCGCCGTCGAATTTGGACTTCAGCTTTTCAAGCTTCGCATCACGATCCATGGCGCCTCACCTCATCAAACGCTGTGCGCGGGAGGAAGATCCCTCACCACGAGCAATCTTGTCTTGGAGTTTCATCAGGCCGTGGATGACCCCCTCAGGGGTCGGCGGGCAGCCGGGAATGTAGATATCCACGGGAATCACGCAATCGACGCCCTGAAGCACGCTGTAGGTATCGAACATGCCGCCCGAAGAGGCGCAGACGCCGAAGGCCATGACCCACTTAGGGTCGGACATTTGGTCGTAAATAGTCTTCAGCACCGGCGCCATCTTGTTGGTGATGGTGCCCGCCACGATGAGCATGTCGCTTTGTCTCGGAGAAAACCGCACGACCTCGGCGCCGAAACGGGACATGTCGTAGTCCGCCGACAAAACGGCCATCATCTCAATGCCACAGCAGGAGGTACCAAAGGGCATGGGCCACAGGGAGTTTTTACGACCCCAGTTGGCTAGCGCGTCCACCGTTGTGGTGATGAATCCAGGTGAACCATCTTTGGACATTGATCACTCCTTCGCTCGGTAGAGATGCTCTAATCCCACTCCAGAGCGCCCTTCTTCAGCACATAAACATAACCCACGAGCAGAATGAGAACGAAAAACAGCATCTCCAGCAGGATGAACTCGTTCACCGCCAGAAACTTCTTGTAGACCACTGCCCAGGGATAGAAAAATACCGCCTCCACATCAAAGAGAAGAAAAAGGATGGCGACAAGGTAGAACTTCACCGAAAATCTGCCGCGGGCATCGCCCAATGTTGGAACACCACACTCATAAACATTCATCTTCACGACATTGCGCTTTACAGGAACAAGATGGGAGATCAGCAAAGCAGCGCCCGCAATGAGCGCGCCCACTCCCATGAGTATGAGAACAGGTATGTACCCCTCCATGTGCCTCCCCTGAGAAATACGAGCTAACGCGTCGATTTAACGAGTGAATAAGAGGCTACCATAAAATCATGCGCAGGGAATTGGAAATAGAAAGGATGAGAGTATCCCAATAGACGCCGATCAATAGCGTCGGCAACGCCAAGACGGCGGTGGTGATATCCAAGACCATGGTGCTGCTGCTCGCGCTGCCGCGGGAATGCGCGCCACTGGCGCCACGTGGAGCATCCTCCACCAGATGACGTAACAACCCCAAAAATGGGACACAACCCAACACCGTGTTGATGGCTACCACCACGGCAAAACCGTACTGCTGCTGTTTAATGACTTCAGCGATGAGATACGTACGGCTTACAAATCCCGCGAAGGGCGGCAACCCCGCAAGGCTCAACAAAAAGGCGCTGAAAGCCACGGCCATCGCGGGGCGACGCCAGATCAGGCCACGGACGGCATCGAGCCCCTCGCTTCCAGAGGAATCCATGCAGTGCATCAATACAAGATATGCCCCCAGGGTAGATACGATGTGGACTAATGCACCAAACATGGCCGTGCCCAGCCCCGACAGGCTCACCACGGCAATACTCAAGAGCAGATAAGACGCCTGCACCACGGTAGAAAGGGCCATAAGACGCTTGAGATTATTCTGACGAAGCATCATGAGGTTGGAAAGAGTCATGGTGGTCGCCGCCGCCACCGCAAGAAAGCCAGGCCAATGAATTCCCGCGCTCACCACCCATTCTTCCGCGCCGGGTGCACGGACGCTGAAAATCTGCAGGCACGTTTTTACGCAGAGACCCAGCCCCGCAATGGCAGGAACCACGGAAAGAAGGGCCGCCACCGGGGTGGGAGCGCCGCCAAAGACTCCGGGGGTGGCTAGGTGAAAGGGGAAAATAGAAATCTTCGTGGCAATGGCGATGTAAACTAGTGCAAATGAAATCCAGAAATAAGGCGATCCACTCGTGTCTGCCGCGACGACCTTTTGGATTTCAGGGATGCTCAAAGTATGGGCGTACGCATACAACAGGACCACCCCCAGCAGAAAGAGCAGCGTCGCCATGCTGCTGTAGGCAACGAGACGGATTGCCGCATCACCGGAACGGCGGGAGGCCGGGGCAAAGGCCACCATAAGGGCGCAAACCAGCGACACGCACTCTAGGGATGCAAATAGTGTCAGGAGATGGGACGCGGAAAGACTGATGCAGGCCGCGGACGCCGCCACGCAGAGCATGGCCTGGAATTCCACCTGGTTCTCGTCCCGAATTTGACCAGACTCACTGCCCAGTACCGAAACGATCAATGCGCCGAGGATGAGCAGGCACTTGAAAAATTGGGCAAACGGATCAATCTGCAACGTGCCCGCCATAATCGATACGGGCTCATGATGCAAGAGCGCTGCCGCGGATGCCAATGCCAGCAAGAGCCCAACAAAAGTGGCATGTGCGGGCCCACGTCGACTCTCGCCTCGGACGAGCAAATTCACGAGGACCGTGCCGCCCGCGGCAGCCAGCAAAAGAATCTCCGGAGCGAGGAGGCTGGCTTCGCTCATTTGAGAGCGCTCAGAATCTGACTCAACGTGGCCGCGGATAGATTCAAGAAGGGCGTCGGATAGATGCCCGCGACCACGCAGACAACGGCAAGGGGGGTGAGAAATACTTTCTCACGCAGCGTGAGATCCACCATGCTCTCCGTGCTTGAACCAGGGGCCCCGAGGAACACGCGTCGATACATCCACAAAAAGTACCCGGCAGTGAGCAGCAAGCCACAAAGCGCAAGCACCGTAAGCACCCGTTTTTCAGGAAATGTTCCGAGGAACACCAGGGACTCCGGCGGAAAGCCCGCCAGTCCTGGGATACCCACCGCAGCAAAAACGCCGACGGTGAAAAAGCCGGACAGCACGGGAATGCGTACAACCAGGCCGCCAAATGTTTTCCGTGGGTCATCAGAAACGATGTTGTAGTGACCGGTCCGCTCACCCAGAGCCCCCGTGAGGAAGACGAGAAGGCTTGCGTAAATGCCGTGGCAGATCATGTGTAAGAGGGCTCCGTGAAAGGATGTCTGCGTGAAAACACCCAAGCCGAGCAGGACGAAACCCATGTGGCTGATACACATGTAAGCCACGAGTTTGCGAATGTCTTTTTGGCCCAAGGCGCAGAGCGCGCCGTAAAGTATGTTTACGATGCCAAGCGTCGCGATGGAGGATGCCATCCACTGGGCTGCCCCGGGAAAGAGGGTGTAGTTCACCCGAAGCAGACCGTAGGCACCGGTTTTCAAAAACAGGGCAGCCAGCACCACCGCTATGGCCACGGGGGCCTCGGATTGAGCTTCGACATACCAACTATGCAGCGGAAAGGCGGGGATCCTCACCGCAAACCCCAAAAGCAGCATAATGAAAGCCGCCTCGGCGAAGGGGACTTCGTGGCCAAGCAATGACACCGTTTTGCTCGATAGCGGAGACGCCATGGCGGCCAGCTCCACCATGCTGAAAGTGTGGGGCTCAGCCATATAATAGATGGCGAGCAATGCGAGCAGCATGAATACGCCGCCGGCCAGCTGGAAAATGAAAAACTTGGTAGCAGCCTGCACGCGCTTCTCGTGGCCCCACACACCCAGCATAAAATACACGGGTAAAATGGATGCCTCCCAGAACGCGAAAAACAAGAAGAGGTCCTGGGCCATGAATGTCCCCAGTATTGTGGCCTCCAGAAGGAGGAATAGGGAGAAGAAGCCCTTTACCCCCTGCGTGACCTCCCAGCTCGAAATCACGCCCAGAAGGAAGATCAACGCCGTGAGCGGTATGAGATACACGCTCACTCCGTCCACGCCGAGGAGATAGGCGATCTTCAGGGATTCAACCCAGGGATGGCTTTCAATGAACTGGATGCCTGGCGCTGAACGGTCAAAGCGCCACATCATGAGGCATGCGAGGAAGAACGTAACCAGCGCCGTAAATAGAGCGGCATAGCGGTGGAGTTGACGTTCGCTTTTGGGAATGGCGAGGACAGCCAGCGCCCCAAGGAGAGGCGTCACCAGGATGTAAGAAAGAATGTTGTTCAGCATTTCATCATGCTCCCGTTTTTAGTACCGCGGCCAGCAGCGCCAGCGCGGTCACCACCAACCCAAAAAGAATGTACTTATGCAAATGACCGCTCTGGAGCGTTTTCACGACATCGCCCAAGCTCATCACGGCCTTTCCAGCACCTTCGATGATTCCCCGATCCAATACGCGGTCATCCACTGTTTTGAATGCGGTCGCAATAACGCGGATAGGGCGAACAACACCGTGCTCATCCAGTGCCTCAAACGCCACGATATCCGCTCTCGCCGCGGAGCGCCCCAGCCAACCACCCACCCTACTGAAGGCTAGATCCCACACGAGAAACTCCATGAGGCGCTGCAAGTCCAGCTTCTTGACCAAGCGAGCCCAGCTTTTCAGTAAGTCCTGCCCGCGCTTCACCTCTCGGAAGGCCCAAAGCAGGGAAAAAAGCGCGGAAAAAATCAAGACACAGAGAAGCAGTATACGAGCGATGAGCTCCGCTTCCCCACTCAGGATTTTAGTGGAGCCCGGGGCTACCACAATCCGCTCAAACCACGCGAGCCGGGGGTCCATGCTCGATTCCATGTCGCCAAAGATTCCGCTGAAGGGGCGCCCTCCCATGAATACCGACAAACAGGCCAGCGCCATAAGGCCCAGGGGCGCGCCGCCACGCCATGCGGAGGCAGGATCTTTTTTGGTGCGGGGTGACGAGCCCGTGCTAAGCCACGGCCCCATTAATACGATGCGCCAACACGCCACCGCGGCAAGAAGGTCCGCAACAACCTTGATGGAGAGGACAAACCAGGATGTGGGGGCTCCCTCCCGAGCTAATACGGTAATGGATGCATATTCTTGAATTCGAGCATGACCCACCGCACTCAAGGGCACGCCCATGAATGCAAGGGCGCCAACAAGCAAAAATGGTTTTCTCACCGGCTCGGGCACCAAGTCCGCCTCCAGGGCCGTAGCCATGACCATCAGCGCCGTGGCGGATGCCATGGCACCAAAAAGCGCAGCCTGATACCCTCCCTGAAATGCAGCGATGAACGCGGTGCCGCTGGCGTAGGCGGACAGCCAGCCGCAAAGATTTCCCGCTCTCTGCTCACTCACGGCGTAAAAGGCCGCGAAGAGACAGGTCAGCGCGGGCAAAATCGCGAATAACGGAAGGGCGGGATCAGCGGTAAGATAACTGTAAAGCTTGAGGGGTAGCACGGGCGCCATGAGCACTTGGCCCGCCACCAAAAGCAGCGGGGCAAGACCACCCACCGTGCCGAGATAACGCGGGAGACAGAGCACGGGCAGCTGCATCCCCATGGTCATGGCCCCGAGCGCGAAAAGAGCTGTCACTGACCATGTGGGAATCGTAGCCGTGATGGCAGCGCTAGATAGACTATCATAGGCCATGCTTCCAGCGTCGGGGCCCAGTCCGAGCATGCCCATCAATAGAAGCAACAGGCCACAGAACACCAGACCGAAATATCGGAATGCGGCCCCCCCTGTAGCTACGCCTTGGTTTTCATCGCGCTCTAATGCAATACCCAAGAACAGAGCGAAGACATTGATGGCGGCGCCAGAGAAGTAGGTAATGAAATTCCCTGATAACACACAAAGTAAGGTGCCCACCGCCAACAAGCAGCGAGCAATGGCCTGGCCCTGACGGAATGGCCTGGGAGCAACGAGGCCCTTGTAATCATATATGAGAAAAAAGGCCCCCAAAGCCAACCACAGGAGGCACTCCCATGCTTTGGCCTGAAGCATGACAGAAAAAACACTGGCACCACCGAGAGTGAACCATCCACTGTTTACCCATTCAATGACGCCGCCGCCATCGGTCGCATGAGCCAGGGCAACGCCACCGCAAATCACGGACACCAATGAGGCCATCATTAGCGCTGAACGAATCCACACCGCTGGCAATCGACCACCGAATAAAACCACGGCAAATGCCAGCACCTGGGCGCCGCCGGCGATGAGGATGACGTTCTGATTCACAAGTCCTCCTGCGTAATGTCTATCGGCGCTCCCAGAACGTGGCGGCGGTGCAAAACGGCGACCGCACTAACCGTGGCCGCCAGCTGAAATACCAGGATCATCACAGCAAGCAAAATACCATCGGCCGGCTGGGCTGTCGCCTGTGCCACGGCAGCCAAGGCAAGGACCAGCCCAAATCCAGCCACCATGCCACCCATGGCGATGCCAATGAAGTTTCGTCTATAGAGCATTGTGCCAAGCCCAATGCCGAAAAGCGCGCAGGCTAATGCTACACACACCTGCGCCATCATCGCCGGACCTCCCGCACAAGGATGCCAACGCCCATCATGATGCCCAAGCATGCGGACGACATGAGGATGAAGCTCACGGCATGATCACCCATCATCACGGAACCCATGCTCATCGCCGTGGCGCCAGGGGTCGCTGAGCCCAGCGTGACTCCACCGCCCAACAAAAGCGCTGCCGCCAGAGCGCCCCCACTCAGGCCCGCAATAAGACCAAAGATGCGCGCCACAACCATGCGTGCCGACGGCGGCGTCTCTAAGTGCTCTTCTTGAATATTGCCAATGATGGAGCTGGAGTAGAGCAAAAGCGCCCCCACGCCCGCCACCGCCACAAAAAGACTCAAAAAACCGAGATATTCCTGACCCAAAGCAACCAAGACGCCCGACACGCTGCCCATGCACACGAAGAGCGCGATGATGGCGCGGATCGCAACCCTGCCGAAACACACATAAAGCGCGGAGCCCAGTGCCGTGGCGGAGCAAACCGCGATGGTCATCGCATCTAATGGGGGGATGTCCATTCTCATTCTTTTTTCTCCCTCATGAGACGGCGCAACTCGGTGCCGACGGGGGACTGCATGAGTTCCACGCGCTCCTCTTCTAGAGCCTCTTTGGTTGTTTGCTCCTGGCTCCAGCGCTCTTTCATGGCGGGCGTGGCCCAACCACGACCATAACTGGTAATCATGTCCTCAAGCCTGTGCACCGCGCCCTCGTACTCCCTCGTATGCGTCAGACTACCCGTGGGACATGCATCCGCGCAAAGACCGCAAAACATGCAGCGTGCGTGATCTATGTCAAAGACCGCAACCCAGCTCTTGCCTTTTTCTGGGCCTGGCTCCGCCTCGATGCGGATGCAGTCTACGGGGCATATTTGCGAACAAACCCTACACCCACCACATTTCTCGATGTCGTTCCTCAGGAGGCCGCGATAACGCGTGGGGAGATCCTCGGGCATGCGTGCGCTCACGCGATCAGGGTATTCCTCGGTGACGACCTTATTTTGTTCTGACCAACCCAGCATGTAGGGCAACGTGACGCGCAGGCTGCTGCCCATGCTCTTGAGGCCGCTGATGATCTCGTGCATGAAGCCAGTTTTGGTTTTCATGGAATTCCCAGAAAGCCTTTCCCGCCGGTGACCGTCATCCAAACAGCGGAAAGAGCCACGGACAGTACCCCCATGGGCACCAAGATTTTCCACGCATGGTAAATGATCTGATCCCCACGCAGTCGCACCATGGACCAGCGAAACCACGCCCCGACGACAGCTAAGGATCCGATTTTAGACACGAAAACTAAATACTGTATCAAGTTGCTGGCCCGACCGAAGGTCTCGGCAGGAAGCTGAACATTCCAACCACCGAGGAATAACGTGGCCAAGAGGGCGCAGGACACTACGGTTTGGCAATGTCGCAATGCCCGCAGACACGCCAGACGAAACCCGCTGTATTCAGCCGATATTCCCCCACTTATTTCGCTACCTGCGAGAGGCGTGTCAAAGGGCTGGGAGAGATTCCAAAGCGCCAGGCTCGAGGCCATGACGAAAAATGCAAGGATCGTGGGCGGGTGGTTGAACACAAGCCAACGCCAGGGGGCGCCCCCCTGGGCCGCAATGATCTTACTGAAGCTTGCGCCCCCAGCAATGACAACAACACTCAAGAGCGCCAACAATGCAGGCACGGCAAAGGACGCAAGAACAAGAATGGAGCGATATGCGCCAATGATTGCCCAATGACTTCCAGAGGAGTGCCCCGCGAGAAAAAGGACCAACTGCACAAGAAGGAGCATGAGCACGGAATAAAGGGACCCCCACTCGAGGTCCGACAGCGCCCAAGATTGAGCGAAGGGGATGGGCCCCGATGCGGCGAAAACCAACGCCAAGGCAAGAAATGGCCCCATCTTGAAGAAAAAGCGGGCGTAGTCGCTAGGAACGACATCCTGTTTCGCGATGGCCTTTAGAGTATCCGCCAAAGACTGAAGAATGCCCACGGGGCCGACACGATTGGGGCCAATGCGCATCTGCACGTCCGCCCCAAGCTTGCGATCCAGATAGGCTGACGCCAAGGCCAAGGGAAAAACGAGCAGCGCCGAGTGCACCACCACGGCAATGGCCATAATAAGTACGGGCGATGTCTCGCCGGAAGTGAAGCTCGCGATGAACTGGGCCAGGGGGCTGCTTTCAATCACCGGTCTACCTCCGACACCATGATGTCCAGCGAGCTCACAATGGTGGGAACGTCACTGAGTTGAGCTCCCCTTAAGAGGCGCGGCAGCAATGTCACTGCCTGCAGGGATGGAGACACGATTTTGAGACGCTCGGGGCTGGTGCCGCCAGATGACACGACGTAGACGCCGAAAATGCCCCTGGCCCCTTCGATCTCGGCATAGGATTCACCCGCGGGAGGACGAAAGTCCAAAGGCAACGCCTCGCGATAAGATCCGCCTGGCACCATTTCCAGGGCCTCGCGAATAATATCGATGGAGTCCTGAATTTCCGCTAAACGGGTCACGAAACGAGAGTAGCTGTCGCCGCCCTGGGGGACGGTAGCCCCGGCGCGCCCCAAACAGTCCCTATATCCTTCATAGCCACAGTAGGGCCGACTCCCCCGCAGGTCCAAATTCTCGCCGGTGGCCCTCATATTTGGCCCCGATAGCCCCACGGCCCACGCTTGTTCAGTGGTGATGGTGCCCACGCCGACGAGCCTCCCGCTGAATATTTTGTTCCCCAGGAGCAAGCACCGATACTCCTCCAGCTTTGGCTCAAGATAGGAGAGGGCTTCCGTGGTCTTTTCGATGAAGCCTTCGGAGAGATCAAAGGCCACGCCGCCGACGCGTATGTAATTGTATGTGAGGCGCGATCCGCACAACATTTCGAATAAGTTATTGATCTTCTCCCGATCCCGCAAAAGATACAGTCCCGCAGTGGAAGCCCCCAGTTTGGTTGCCATCGTGGAGCACGCATACAAATGGCTTCCGATGCGATTGATCTCTCCGGTAATGAGTCGGATCCTTTGAGCTCGAGCTGGGGCCTCTATGCCAGCCAACCGCTCTACGCTAAGCGCATAGGCCAATTCACAGTGGATGGGTGCCAAGTAATCCACTCGATCCATGAATGCGGTGAGCCCGCCCCACTGAATTCGCTCCGCGGACTTCTCGATTCCACGATGGAGATATCCCATGTCCGGGATGGCACTGGTCACCGTCTCGCCATGACTTGAGATTTTCAGCCGCAACGGCCCAATGGCCGCCCCGTTGTGCGGACCGCTGTTGAGTTGAAACTCCTGGGCCGTGGAAGCGGGGATCATGGACGCTGATGCTCCTTCCGCAGGGGGGTGCGCCGATGCTCAACCCCTTTGTAGTTTTCGGGGTACACATAGTCTTTGCGCAGAGGCTGACCCACCCACTCTTCGGGCAAAAGAAAACGCCCCTGGGCTGCGCCCTCGAATGCGATGCCCAACAACTCCGTGAGCTCCCGCTCATGGTATTCCAGCGCGGGCCACTGCGCCGCAAGACTGGGGACTCGTGGAGCATTGCGCGAAAGCTGCGTACGGACGCCGTAAACCACACCGTCGGCACAGCGAAGCATGTAGGTGAGCTCAATCTCCTGGCCCGTATCGCGGCCCACAAGGGCGCACGGTGCCTTCACGCCAGCCCGCTCACAAACTAATTTTATTGTCCGCTCCAGAGCGGAGAGTTCAACATGAACCCACGGCCATGCCCCGCCTCCAGAGGCCTTCATCAGGCCCGGTGCTGCATCCCGCAAAATACGAACGAGGAGGTTGTTTTCCATGTTCACCGCCTCACCTCTTGCACAAGCACTCGGCGGGCAGCGATCTTTTGCTGAAGAGTAACCAAACCGTGGAGCAACGCCTCGGGGCGCGGAGGGCAGCCAGGCACAAACACGTCAACAGGAATGAGTTTATCGACACCGCTGACAACGGAATAGGACAGCTCCCAATTAAACATGCCACCGCTGTTGGCGCAGCTCCCCATGGACAAAACGTAGCGGGGTTGTGGCATTTGCTCGTAAAGACGACGAATTGTGTCCGCCATTTTGTGCGTAATCGTACCTGCCACAATCATGAGGTCCGCATGACGAGGAGACACCGCGGGAACGGCGCCGAATCGCTCAATATCGAAGCGACCACCTTCCACTTGGGCCATCTCAATGCCACAACATGCAAGATCCAGGGTCAGATAGGAAATGGAACTCTCCCGACACCAGTTGATGGCTCGGTCCAGCTGCGTGAAAACAAGATATTCTGGCAATGCATTCTCAAGCGTCCCCATTGCCGCGCTTCCACTCTAAATCTTTTTTACGCCATGAGTAAGCCAATGCCACGGACAGAGCGAAAATGTAGACTCCAACCACAATCAGTGCCCGCCCGCCACGGCCCTCAAGTACCCATGTCCGAAAATCGATGAGAACTGGGAATAGCATCAACGTCGTGACACCAAACAAACCAACAGCAATAATAGGCAGATGAATATGGGACGCATAACGCACCCAGGGTCGGCCCCGGGGAACTTCGCCACCATCAAATGGAACCTGCCCCCCTGCGCCACGGCCCGAGGGCCGCACCAGCGCGCCCACGACCATCACAAGCCAGCAGAAGGCCAGCACCCAAGCGGCCGTCAGAAGGTTTGGCAAATGCTTTTCCACTGGCTTAAAACTATAGGGGCCACCCCCATAAATGTCTAGAGATGTCGCACTCATCGTCGCCCGCGCGCTCTCCGCTCCCACGCCACAACAAGCGAGCGTCAGCGGACTAACGACCAGCAGTGCCGCGCTACTTCTTCTTGAGGCAGAAGAAACGGCTCTCCGCGGCGTCATCGTCGTCGCGCCCACCCCCGAAAGCGCGGCCTTGCTCCACCGCGACTTCACCTGCCTTGCCAAGGCATCCGGTCGCGGTGCCCTTGTGGACCACGCCATTCTCTTGCCTGGCTGGGAGCGGGTGCCCTATGGGGGCTTTGTTCCCTCTTTGACCGCTCGCTACGCCCGCATGGCAGCACTGGCGCGCTTGCCAGCCCTTGCTGGCCGCAGCCTGCTCTTCACCGATGCCCGCGCCTGGGCACAGCGCTGCCCCTCACCGACATGGATCGCCGCGCATAGCCTTACGCTTCATCGCGGAATGATCGTGGACCCCCAGGCGCTGGAAGAACGACTGGTCCGCTTGGGCTACAGACGAGCGGACCCCGTTGAAGACCCCGGTAGCTTCTCCCGTCGTGGATTCATTTTGGATGTATATCCTTATGGCGGCCCTCCCTGCCGAGCGGAGTTTTACGGCGATGAATTGGAACGGCTGCGTACGTTCGATCCCCGTAGCCAACGCACCGCGCAGGACTTCCAGGGACCACTGCTGGTACCCCCCTGCCAGGAATGGGACTCTCAACACTCCCTTGCGCCCCTCTGGGCCGCCCGCATCAAAGAACATTGTGACACCTTGGGCATACCGAAAAAATCCCGGGATTCACTGACGCTGCGCTTAGACTCCGGGCAGCGAGACCCCTCCGATGATTATCTTTGGACCTTCTTTAATGATCAGTCCGCGACAACACCTGAGCACCTCGCGGGATTTGCCACGATTCTTTTTGAACCGCTTGGCGTTGAAGACGAGCTTTCCGTCCTCAATGAAGAGCTGCGCGCTGGCTTTCTTGCAACACTGAAAGAAAACATCATCTTGCCCAGTCCCGAAGGGATCTACGCCCCCTCCGACCAGACCTCTCTCTGGATGGGGGGCGCAAAGTTGCGACTGTCCGCGCTGGAAATGGCCCCGGTACCCGACGGCGGGGAGACGGCCCGGCTGCTCTGCTTACCGGCCATTGATGTCGCCCCGGGAAAAACCTCCGGCGCCGAAAACTTCGTTCGATTTGCCCGCGCCTGGCTCGAGGACAATGGTACCCTGGCCGTATTCTGCGCAAGCCAAAGCCAGGCCGATCGGGTGCGCTATCTTTGTGAATCCAAGGGGCTACCGCTGGCCGCCCCGGGCCTCATGGACTTCAATGCAAGGGGCCGCGCCCAAATCATTGTGGGTTCCCTCTCCTCGGGCTTTCGGGTGCCCCATCGCAAACTCGCTTTGCTCACGGATCAGGATGTCTTTGGTCAGCTGAAAAAGGCCCATAAAGAAGAGGTCCAGGAACACCTCGGCGAACTGGTCACTTCCGTTGAGGATCTCGAAACCGGGGATCTGGTGGTGCACACGCTCCATGGCATTGGTCGTTACCTTGGGCTCAATGATCTTAAGGTGGATGGTGCCGCCCAGGAGTTTCTCCTGCTGGAGTATCAAGGGGGGGATAAGCTTTACCTTCCTATTTATCGCTTGGACCAGGTACACCGCTACGCGGCCTCTGGCTCCGAGGCCGCCCTTGATCGGCTGGGCAGCGGGCGATTTGAGCGGGCCAAGGCCGCCGTGCGTGCGGCCCTCAAAGATGTGGCTCATGGGCTCCTGCAACTCTATGCAAAGCGAGCCATGCAGGAGGGCTTTCACTTCAGCCCCGCGAACGAATCTTACCAAGAATTTGAAGGCCGCTTCCCACATGTGGAAACTCCAGACCAACTGAGGGCCATACGCGACACCATGAAGGACATGGAACAGGGCAAGATCATGGATCGCCTTATCTGCGGCGACGTGGGCTATGGCAAAACCGAAGTCGCCATGCGGGCCGCCTTCCGGGCCGTTCAGGATGGAAAACAGGTCGCCGTGCTGGTTCCCACCACGGTGCTCTGCTTCCAACATGAGCGATCCTTCCATGAGCGCATGAAGGATTACCCCATCAACATCGCGGGGCTCTCCCGATTCAAGTCGAGACAAGAAATTGATGAAACCATCGAAAGGCTCAAGAGCGGTAAGGTTGACATCGTCATTGGCACCCATCGACTGCTCTCTCGGGACGTGGCATTCAAAGACCTGGGACTTCTCGTCATCGACGAAGAACATCGCTTTGGCGTGACTCATAAAGAGCGGTTAAAAACACTCAAGGCGTCCACAAACTGCCTCACCCTCACCGCAACGCCCATCCCGCGCACCCTTCAAATGGCTCTCTTCGGCCTGCGGGACATCAGCGTCATCGCCACGGCTCCCGCCAACCGCCTCAGCGTGAAAACTTATGTTTCCCGCTTCTCGGAAACCGTCATCCAAGAAGCCCTGCGGGCGGAGCTCGCCCGGGGCGGACAGACCTTCTTCGTGCACAATAAGGTGCAATCCCTTTTTCAGCGCCAAGAGCTACTCCAACGCCTCGTGCCTGAAGCTCGAGTCCTCATCGCCCATGGTCAGATGGGGGAGGGGGAGCTTGAGCGGCGCATGGAGGATTTTTACTCCCAAAAATACGATGTGCTCTTGTGCACCACCATTATCGAGTCGGGTCTCGACATCTCCACGGCCAATACGATGATCATCGACGACTCTCATGACCTGGGGCTCGCCCAACTCTATCAATTGCGGGGACGTGTCGGACGAGGACGGGAACGGGCTTTTTGCTACATGCTCATACCGGAGTCCGGAAAACTCCGCGATGACGCACAGCGAAGACTGGACGCCATCCAAAGATTTGCCGACCTGGGTTCAGGCTTCAAGGTTGCCTCCACGGACTTGGACATTCGCGGGGGAGGGAACGTACTGGGCACGGCCCAGTCTGGCCATGTGGCTGAAATCGGTATTGAAATGTATACAGAGCTGTTGCACGAGGCCGTTCAAGAAATGCGTGGCGAAGCCGTGCAACGGCTGCCAGACCCCGAAATCAAGATACCCGAGGCCGCGCTGTTGCCTGATCACTATGTTGCGGACCTTCACCAACGCCTGCACTTCTACCAGGCGCTCTCGGCGGCGCCAGATGAGGAAAAACTGCAGAGCATTGAAGCAGAGCTCTTGGACCGCTACGGCCCTCTTCCCCATGAGGCGGCCACCTTGCTCTGGCTCATCCGCATCAAACAGCTCCTCGTGAGATACCGCGTCAAAGCCTTGGTGGCGGGTAGGGTGAAAACCTCTCTCGAAATGGACAAAGACACCCTTATTTCCCCGCTGAGGGCGCTACGCATCGCGCAAGAAAGCCAGGGGGCCCTCACCCTGACTCCTGACTCCCGACTGTTGCTCCACCACCAGTACGTGGATGTGCGGGTCCTGTGTCTCAAGCTTGAAACGCTTCTCGCGGACATTGCAGACCCACTGCCTTGATGTTAGCTTATGTATCAGTAGGTTAGCGTTCTTTCTGTAGTGCCCGGGATAAGGAGATCCCTCCCATGACGCATACCCGTCTCAATCTTGCTCTCTTCGCTGTGTTACTCATGCCCACAGCCGCAACGGCCGCCACCGAGCTGGCCCGCATCAACGGCTCGGTGATTTCCCTCGAGGACTTTGAAAAGAAGTATCGCGAAAGCCTGCGGTTCTTTCGCTACAAAGCACCCACGAAGAAAAATGTGCTCGATGACTTGGTCAAGCGCGAACTTGGCATCCAAGAGGCCCGCAAGCTGGGCGTCGACAAAGATCCCGAGGTGCGGGAGCGCCTGAATACAGTGCTTTACCACTCTCTCCTCGATAAAAAGCTGGCCTCGCGCTTCGACGCCATCAATGTCACTGACGGTGAACTTTCCGGCTACTACGACAAGAATCCTGAGGTCCGCTCTTCACATATTTTCGTTCAGGTGCGCTTTGATGCCACGCCAGCTCAAGAAAAACAGGCCCTGGAAAAACTCAAGAAAGTTGAAGTCATACTGAAGAAGGGGGACAAGTCCTTCGCGGAAGTCGCTCGCACCTATTCCGAAGGCGTTGCTGCCGCCAGCGGTGGAGACATCGATTACCAGACGAAAGACAAGCTGGACCCCGTGTATTACCAAACCGCCGTGGGCCTGAAGTCCGTGGGTAATGTAAGCCCCATCGTCCGCACCCAGTTTGGCTACCACATCATCAAACTTACGTCCGTCAAAGAGTTCAAAGACGTGGATAAGGGCACTTACAAGCGCATCATTTTCGATGAAAAGCGCGCCCAGATCTTCGACGAATACATGGATACCCTGAAGAAGACCAACACCGTCACGGTGAACTACGGGCTTCTGAAAGAATAGGCTCTGCGCGTAAATAACTTCGACATTTGGCGCCCAGCTTTCGAACAGATTTGACCGCCACGGAAGGAGCCAAACCGGAAGCGTAGCAGGGCTACGCTGAGGATTTTGCGACTGAGTAGCGGCCAAAGATGGAAGAAAGATGGGATGCCAAATGTCGAAGTTATTTACGCGCAGAGCCTTAGGCCTTCTGATAGGTTGGGGGCGATGAAAGCGCTGTTTCGCTCCCTGACTTTCTGCATGCTCGTCGCTTCCGCCCCGCAGGCCCGTGCGGCCGTGGTGGATCGAGTGCTCGCCGTTGTGAATAGCGAGGCCGTTTTGCTGTCGGACATCGACGCATTCCGCCGCACCATTCGCCTACGTCGAGAGATTGATCCCTTCATGGGCCTCACGGAGGCCATGGATTCCCCGAATCCGTCCCGGGACAAGGTGCTGGATTACCTCATCCAAGAGCGCATCATCGCCCAGACCACAAAGGTGGCTGATGCTGATGTGGAAAACAAGATCGCGGAGGTCATGCGAAGCAACCAACTGGACCGCCATTCCCTGGAAGGCTTTCTGCGCACCAAGGGCTTCAACCTGACGGACTACAGTTACCTGATGCGCGTGAGCCTGCAAAAGCAGGGGCTGCTGGACCGTGAAATCCGCATGCGTGTGAACATCAGCGACGATGACGTGAGAAATCACTACTTCAACTCTCAAATGAAAACGACGAAGAAGGCCCTGGAGTATTCCATCCAGCTCATCGCCATTGACGGAAAAAACTACAAAACCCCCCACTTCGCGCAGGAAGCGGCCCAAGCAGCACTACGCTCCCTTCGCGAGGGAGAGGCTTTCACCGACGTGGCGAAGCGTGTCTCCGACGATCCCTCCGCCCCTAACGGCGGGGACATCGGCTTCGTGGCTGGTGAACACATCAATCCAGCCATGTATGAGGCCCTGAAAAGCCTGAAGATCGGCTCCCTCTCGCCAGTTATTGGCGCGGGCAACGCGTTTTACGTGCTGAAACTCAACGACATCCGCTCCTCCGAAAATGAACATTTAGAGCAAGAGAAAGAGGCCATTCGTGAGCGTCTGGCCAAAACGGAATACCGCCGTCAAATCGTGCTCTGGACAGAGCGCGCAAGGAGCACCGCCTTCGTGAAGGTCAATCAGTGACCGCGCCCGTTGCGATCACCACCGGTGATCTTCGCGGCATTGGCCCCGAGGTCATCGCCAAGGGGCTCCACAAGTTGAGAAAATCCGTGGGGCCTCGACATGTGGTGATCTTCGGCGATCCCGCGGCTTACGAGCCACACCGTCGCTTACTCCCAGGCCCCTGGGTGGTGAGTGATGAAATCGCCGCACAAGAGCATCTCCAGGATGGAGCCACCTGGCACGAATACCGCTTCATCCTGCCGCGGGTGCCTGCGACAAAGCGTCGCGTCAGGGAGGACTATCTCTGCGGCCGCTTCATTGAGCTTGCCGCGGAGTTCACCATGGCGGGCCTGTGTTCCGCCATGGTCACGGGCCCCATTGATAAGTCCGCGCTGCAACGCGGGGGCTACCACTACCCGGGACACACCGAGATGCTGCAGCACGCTACCGCTGCCCCCACGGTGACCATGATGATGGCAGTCCCCGGGATGCGGGTGTCCCTCGTTACGGGCCACATGCCGCTGGCTTCGGTGAGTAAGGCTCTCACTCGCCAAAAGATCCTCATCGCTCTGCAAAATACCGCCGATGGCCTGCAGCGCATTTATGGCCTCAAACGCCCTCGCATCGCCGTATTGGGTCTAAACCCTCACGCTGGCGATGACGGCCTTTTTGGTGATGAAGAACGTCGTGTCATTGCCCCCGCGATCAAAGCGGCGCTGCGTCGAGGCCTCCGTGCGGCGGGCCCCTTTCCTGCTGATGGGTTTTTCGCTCAATGGCGGGATGTGCGATGCAAGGAGTTTGACGCCGTGGTTTGCATGTACCACGACCAGGCTCTCATCCCCGTTAAGCTCTTCGGCTTTCATGACGCGATCAACATCACCCTGGGTCTACCCATCATTCGCACCTCGGTGGGCCATGGCACGGGCTTTGACATCGCGGGTCGAGGCATCGCGGACCCTTCCAGCTTTATGGCTGCGCTCAAACTTGCTAAGTCTGCCGTATGAAAAATGATGATGCCATCGTCATCCGGGGCGCCAAAGAGCATAACCTCAGGAACATCTCCGTTTCCATTCCTCGGGATACCCTCACCGTCATCACGGGCTTGAGCGGATCAGGAAAGTCCTCGCTGGCTTTCGATACTATTTTCGCTGAAGGCCAACGACGCTATGTGGAATCCCTTTCCACCTACGCTCGACAGTTCATAGAAACCACGGACAAACCGGAGGTTGAGTCCATTGATGGACTCTCTCCCACCATTTCCATCCAGCAAAAGACGACAAGCCATAACCCCCGCTCCACCGTGGGCACCGTCACCGAGGTCTACGACTTTCTCCGCCTTCTCTACGCCCGCATCGCAAAGGCTCATTGCTCGGAGTGCGGGAAGCCCATCACTTCGCAGACCGCCCAGCAAATCGCGGATCAGATTTTTGACTTACCCGACGGATCGCGCCTGAGCATCCTCGCGCCCATGGTGCGGGGACGCAAAGGGGAATACGGCAAGGAACTTGCTGGATTGCGCCAACGCGGGTTTTCTCGGGTGCGCATCGACGGCGAGGTGCTGGACCTCGCCCACGACGTCTCCCTCGATAAGCAGAAGAAACATCATATCGACGTATTCATTGATCGCCTTGTCTTGCGGAAACAAACAGGCAAATCCGACGCGCCGGACCCACTTCGATTCCGCGTCTTGGAAGCGGTTGTGGCGGCGCTGAAATTGGCCGATGGCTTAGTCAGCACTGAAATCGAAGGTCGCGATGAGCCCCTGCTTTTTTCACAGAAGTACTCTTGCCCTGATTGTGGCATTTCATATCCAGAGCCTGAGCCCCGCACCTTCTCTTTCAATTCCCCCATGGGGGCGTGCAAAGCCTGTGATGGCATCGGTGCCTTTTATGAAGAGACCATGAGCGCCGGCGAGGACGGCGCTCAGAGCAGCACCGCGGCAGTAGGCTATTGGAAGCTCTGCACGACCTGCCACGGCACGCGCCTACGCAAAGAGGCCCTCTTTTATAAAGTGGCGGGGCAGGATATTGCCGCGCTTTCCGCGTTGAACATCTCAGCGTTGGCTGGCTTTTTCACGGGCCTCAAGCTCACGGATCGCGAAGCTCTCATCGCCGATCGTATTTTGAAGGAAATCAGCGACCGTCTGCACTTTTTACTCGACGTGGGCGTGGGCTACCTCACGCTTGAGCGCCCGACGCAAACGCTCTCTGGTGGTGAAAGCCAGCGCATTCGCCTCGCCTCCCAACTGGGCTCCGCCCTCACTGGGGTCATCTACGTGCTGGACGAGCCCAGCATCGGGCTCCACCAGCGAGACAATGATCGACTCATCGAAAGCCTTCAGCGGTTGAAGCGTAACGGCAATACCGTGCTCGTCGTGGAACACGACCGTGACACCATCATGGCCGCCGACCACGTCATCGATCTCGGCCCCGGCGCCGGCACCCAGGGGGGGCTCATCGTGGCAGAGGGCACGGTGAGGGATCTCATTGCGGCGAAAGACTCGCTCACCGGGCAGTATCTGGCGGAAACCCGCGGCATCGCCGTGCCCCGGCAGCGCCGCAAAGCCTCGAAAGATCGCATCAGCATCCGCGGCGCCCACGCCAACAACCTGAAAAACGTGGATGTCGACATCCCCCTGGGCCTACTCACATGCATCACCGGTGTTTCTGGTTCCGGAAAATCCACCCTCATCATCGATACGCTTTACCCCGCGTTGATGAAGGAGCTGCACAAGATCAAGACCGGTGATCTCATGGTGACCCGCGTGGATGGCGCAGCGAAGATCGACAAAATCATCGACATTGATCAGTCCCCCATTGGCCGCACCCCCCGCAGCAACCCCGCCACCTATACTGGTTTATTGGACGGTGTGCGCCAAGTCATGACCCAACTCCCTGAATCACGCATGCGTGGCTTCAAGCCCGGGCGCTTTTCATTCAATGTGAAGGGTGGGCGCTGCGAGGCTTGCCACGGTGGCGGCATGGTCAAGGTGGAGATGCATTTTCTCGCGGACATCTATGTGAAGTGCGAGACCTGTGACGGCAGGCGCTTCAATGATGAGACTCTCTCCATCAAATACCGCGGCAAATCCATCGCGGACCTCTTGGCGATGACCATCGACGATGCGCTGCCATTTTTTGAAAATCACCCCAATCTCCATCAGCGCCTCAAGGTGCTTTCTTCCGTGGGCTTGGGCTACATTTCCCTCGGGCAAAGCTCCACGACACTGTCTGGCGGCGAGGCCCAGCGCATCAAGCTCGCCACCGAGCTCTCCAAGCGTGCCACCGGCAAAACACTCTACATCCTCGATGAGCCCTCCACGGGGCTCCACTTCGAGGACGTTAAGCGTCTCCTGGAACTCCTCCACCAACTCGTGGATCAGGGCAACACCGTCATCGTCATCGAGCACAACCTTGAGATCATCAAGACCGCCGACCACGTCATCGACCTGGGCCCCGAGGCTGGCGCGGAGGGCGGCGCCGTGGTGGCCAGCGGCACCCCTGAGGACGTGGCGAAAGTGAAGGCCTCGCTTACGGGCCAGTATTTAAAACCTTATTTGAAGTGAGTGTCAGCGCCGCCAAGAGCCCAAGGACACGGCGCTGCTCAATGCCTTTTTCACAAATGCGTCTTCAGCGTGCTCTTCCGCAATCAACAAATCGATGCGTCTCTCTCCGATGCGATCTTTGATTGCGCGCAAAATATCGATTTTGCTGTTGTTCAATTTTTCAGTATTTTCAGTGCTGTCGCAAACCAAGATCAAGTCAATGTCTCCGCCCTTCAGCTCATCATGAAGACGGCTGCCGTAAAGATACAGCTCTGCTGTCATCGATGGCACAATGAAACCCCCGATGGCTTCGACGAGATCTTCGGCCATCTTGGGGGACAGCCTCACGGCTTCAGCTTCCCTTCAATGCTCAGTAAGATCGGTGCAAGATCACGCATCTGATTCAAGAGCGGCGCGACACCTTTGAGTAAATACTCATGGGCCACTTGATTTCGGATTTCGCGGATTTTCATCCAAAGATCCGCGTCATCGATCAAACCGATCTTTTCAGCCTGGTCAACGAAGTCACGCATTTCCCCTCGAAAGGCCGGGTCGCCAAGTAAAACCCTTGCCCTCATGATTTTAGCGATGAAAATATCGCTCACCCTGGCCCAGCGCGAGGCAAAGCCCTCCCACGACTCAAGATCTTCCGAGCTGAGCGCTGTCAAGTCCGTGCTCATTTTAAGCACTTTTCCATAGCTGTACTTCAAGTGCTGAAGAGCACCCAGGAGCTCCGCCTTAAATTGGTCGAGAACGAGTTTCTGATCCATTTGCTCTCAGCCTGTCATATGCGCCGCTTAGGGTAAAAGCATAAAAGCGCAAAGGGCTACGGGCAAGTCCTCACGAAGCGAAAGCCGACATCGTCGGAGCGGTCCCCCGGGGGATCGTGGCGGCGCTGAGCGGAACGCACGTACCTGGCGGAGTTGTTCCAGCCACCGCCACGGATCACGCGGGGGGAACGTGAAGAGGGATCGTCAGGTGGGAGCGTTGCGGGCGACGTGGGGTATGCACGATAGACGTCGGCGGTCCACTCCCACACATTGCCGTGCATATCATAAAGATGCCAAGGGTTGTCATGACGGCCCGCAACGGGGGCTGTTCTTTGTTGGATCCCCGATGCGCTCGTAACCGTGTACCGGTCGATGGGTTCGCTGCCAAAACTAAAGGCTGTGGTGGTCCCTGCCCGGGCGGCGTATTCCCACTCTTCCTCTCGCGGTAATCGATAGGTGCACTGGCTTTGCCGATGGTTGAGGCGACTTATGAACTCTTGAATATTGTCATAGCTGACGCTCTCCACGGGGTTGTCGGGGCAAAGCGCTGGGATGGTTGTTCCGCCTGCGGCGCGACGCGCGGCACGGAAGGAGTGCGGGCAGTCTACCTTGCGATTGAAGACTGACGAATTGCTGCCCATGACGTCGAACCACTGGG
>CAYHWW010000006.1:38361-52814 GCA_964360145.1 uncultured Oligoflexia bacterium
GGGGCGCTGCCCACTGTGGGCGCCGCGCTGATGCCGCAGGGGGTGCTGCCCTTGATGGGGCAAATCTACCTCGTGTGTCTGCGCACGGCAGAAAACACCGGTAAAAGCTTAAACATCAATGCCATACGCATGAGACATGAAAATTGTAAGTTATGATTACAATTTTCATGATATCATTAAACAATGAATCGTTCCGCATACTTAGAACGAATTTCTTCGGCCCTTCGCGTGCACCCTGCCGTCGCACTTTTGGGTCCGCGGCAATGTGGGAAAACTACCTTGGCGCGGCAATATGCTGAAGAGTCCAAGCGACAAAACATACCATTCACTTTTTTTGACCTGGAAGATCCCACTGATTTTGCACGCCTTGAAAACCCCAAGCTCACGCTAGAGCCGTTGCGCGGCTTGGTCGTCATCGACGAGATCCAACGCACGCCTGAATTGTTCCCGCTGCTGCGCGTACTCCTCGACCGCAATGACCAGCCTGCCCGGTTTTTAATCTTAGGCTCCGCTTCTCGTGATTTGATCCGCCAGTCCTCAGAATCTCTCGCCGGGCGCATTGAATACTTGGAGCTGACCCCCTTCGTCCTTTCGGAACTGCAAGTCGAAGATTTCACGCCCCATTGGCTGCGGGGCGGGTTTCCCCGATCTTATCTTGCCACGGACGATGGTAGCAGCCTTACCTGGCGCAAGTCCTATGTCCAAAACTACCTGGAAAGGGACATCCCGCAGCTCGGCATTGATATCCCAGCAGAACGCCTGCGGCGTCTGTGGATGATGCTTGCTCATCACCACGGCCAAATCCTGAACGCCTCCGAGCTGGGGCAATCACTGGACCTCTCCCATAACACCGTCAAGCGCTACATCGACATTCTCTGTGGCACCTTCATGATGCGACGGCTGCCCTCGTGGCAGGAAAATATCAAAAAACGCCAAGTGAAGGCCCCAAAGATTTTTTTCCGCGATGCAGGAATCCTGCATTTCTTCCTTGGAGTAAACGACACTCCAACTCTCCAGGGCCATCCCAAGCTTGGCGCCTCCTGGGAAGGGTACGCCATGGAGCAACTCCTTGCCGCGCAGAAAGTCGAACAGGAAGAAGCTTACTTCTGGAGCACTCATGGTGATGCAGAGCTGGACTTACTTGTGATGCGTGGTGGAAAACGAGTCGGCTACGAGTTCAAGTATTCTGATGCACCGAAGCTTACAAAATCCATGCATACAGCCATGGCCGATTTAAGTCTTGATGAGTTGAATGTCGTCTATCCTGGCAAGGCGGACTACCGTCTCCTCGAAAATGTTCATGTTCGGGGGCTTTCAACTTTGTTGAACCAGGAAATACAACGATAAAACGCAAAACGGCCGCCCCAGTCGCCCAGGACGGCCGCTCTATTCTAGTTGGTTAAGACTAGATCTTGATCTTAACGAAGGTGATCACGAAGGCATACAGAACGAGGGATTCGATCAGCGCCAAACCGATGATCATGGGCACGAAGATCTTGCCTGAGGCAGAGGGGTTGCGGGCGATGCCTTCGAGGGCAGCGGCAGCAGCCTTGCCTTGACCGAGAGCGCCACCGAAGGCCGCGATGCCGATGCCGAGGCCGGCAGCGAGGGACGCGTATTGGTCACCGCCGGCGGCATGGCCGTCTTGGGCGAAAGCGATGCCCGCGAAGAGGAAGGTCACTGATGCGATGAGGACGTTTTTCATGAATGCGTTCATTTGATTCTCCTGATGATGCTTGCTGATGGAGTGAATTACCCGTCACGAGCTGTACTACCTTGCGGGGGTCGCTATGCGCCCCAATCGCTCAATGCTCGTGGGCGGTCGACATGGACACATAGACCATCGTGAGCAGGCAAAACACGAAGGCCTGGATGAAGGCTACGAATAGCCCCATGCCGTAAAAAACCACGGGAAGGATGAAGGGCACGAGCCCCTGGAACACGTGCAACACGACGTGATCGCCCATGATGTTCCCACGCAAGCGCAGCGCAAGACTAATGGGGCGAAAGAGGTGGGACACTACTTCGATGATGAGCATCAATGGCGCGAGGTACCACACGGGACCGAAGAAGTGCTTGATGTAACTGATGCCGTTGGCCTTGAACCCTTGCACGTTATAGAAAATGAAAACAAAGACGCCAGCAGCCAACGTCGTATTGATGTTATCCGTGGGGGGCAAGAAGCCGGGCACGAGGCCAATGAGGTTGTTGCCGAAGATGAAGAGAAAGAGGGAGGCGATGACGGGGAAGTAGACCTTTGCATCATGCTCGCCCATGACGCTAACGACGAAAGCGTAGAGCTTTTCCACAATGATCTCGAAGAAGTTGCGAAAGGTGACCCGGCCCTCGGGCACCACGGGGTCAGAGACCGTGCGCAGCTTGAGAGCCGCCGTGGTTCCCAGCACCAGGAGAGCGCCAGCCACAAAGACGGCGGTTACGATGTGGCTCGGGGAATGTTCGAGGCCGGGAATCTGGCCAAACCATGTAAATGGGACATGTTCTTCGTGCATGGCACAGCTATAATCCGTGGGTTCCTGTGTTGCAAGGGCTGGTTCAAGGGCCTTGCTTGCCATCCATGCGCAGGTAGGTCCGGTAGGCCCGTACCATTCCCAAAGTCATGCCACAAACCCCGAGCACCACGAGCGGCAGTGGGGTTTCCCAGCCCAGAAACTTCTGTATGCCGTAACCCAGCCCCATGCCCGCAACGGAGAGGCCGACGATTTCCGTCGAAATAAGCAGGCCCACCCCCAGCATCCGCATCATATCCTTGTCGAACATCAGCGATTCCTGTGGCTGCGGCGCTCGGAGACCCGCTTGAGCTTCAGCTCAAGAACGCCGCGCTCGGGGTATTTGTCCTTGATGCTCTCATAGATGCGAAATGCTTCATCGAGTTGTTCAAGCTCCTCATAGCAAACCGCCATGCCAAACTGAGCAAAGATGGCGTACTTGCCCTTGGGAAAGCCCACCAAGAGATCCTCAAAAGCATCAATGGCCTGTTCATAGTCTCCCTTGGTGTAGAGGCTGTTGCCAATCTGATACAGGCTCTCTTCTTTCAGGGCCGGGTCGGTGCTTTCAGCCACTACCTTGCCAAAGCCCTTGATGGCGTCCTCGAATTTCAACAGGTTGTAGTGGCTTTTCGCCATGCGAAACTGGAAAAAGCCCTTTTCCTTGGAGTCTGGGTACTTGCCGATGAGGCGGGTGTATTGCTCCACCGCCCCTTTGTAATCTTCAAGCTTGGAGAATAAAACTTCCCCGATGTTCTTCTCGGATTCATACACGAGACCCGTGTCCTGGGAGAGGAACGTGAACTGACGGAAGCTCTTCACCGCATCGGCGTAGTCACTGACGTAGAGATACTGGATGGTGGCAATGCGAAAGAGCGCTTGCTGGGCAATCTGGCTCTTGGGGTCGTTTTCCACGACCTTTTTGAATTCCCCAAGGGCCGCCTGGTATTTCTGATCATTAAACAGACGCTCCGCCAGCACGTAATGGCTGCGGCCGCTCTGGATATTACACCCAGGGGCGGCCGCCAGAACCAGTATGGCGAAGATTAAAGTCTTAGCCCTGCGGAGGAGCTTCAGACCCATCCCCATCCTCATCCTTGCTCACCGCAAGCTCAGCCAAGCGCTCGATGCCCACAACGTGTTCGTTGCCATTGAGGTCAATGAGGCGCACGCCCTGGGTGTTGCGACCCATGGAGCGGATCTCCCGCATCTTCGTGCGGATGACTTGGCCCTTGTTGGTGATGAGCATGAGGTCATCGATATCGGTCACTGCCATGGTGCCCATGACGACGCCATTGCGATCGCCGGTCTTCATGGTGATGGTGCCCTTACCGCCGCGGGACTGCACGCGATACTCTTCGAGCTCCGTGCGCTTGCCATAGCCGCTGTCGGTAACCGTAAGGATTGTGATGTCCTTGCGGGTGGCGTCGAGCACTTCCATGCTCACGAGGGAGTCGTCGCCATCGAAGTCCATGCCGCGGACGCCCCGGGCGCCGCGACCCATGGGGCGCACGTCGTCTTCGGGGAAGCGAATGGACATACCGCTGCGAGACACGAGGAACACATGGTTGTTGCCCGTGGAAACCCGTGCGGCCACCATGTCATCGCCCTCATCCAAGGAGCACGCGATGAGTCCCGAGGAGCGGGGGTTGGAGAACTGGCTCAGCTCGGTTTTTTTGATGACACCCTTTTTGGTAACCATAATCACGAAGGCATCATCGCGGAACTGGCGCACGGGCAGGATCGCTTTAATCTGTTCGTCTTGCTGCAGATTCACCAGATTCACGATGGCCTTGCCCTTGGTTGTGCGGGACCCTTCGGGGATTCGGTACACCTTGAGCCAGTAGAGGCGGCCCTTGTCCGTGAAGCAGAGCAAGTAGCTCAACGTAGTGGTGGTGAACATATCCGACACGAAATCCTCGTCGGATGTGGCCATACCCTTCACGCCCTTACCGCCGCGATGTTGGCTCTTATAGAGCGAGGAACTGGTGCGCTTGATATAACCCGAATGGGTGATGCTCACGATGCACTCTTCGTCGGCGATGAGATCTTCCGTCTCGATGCTTTCCGCTTCGCCGGCTTCGATTTCCGTGCGACGCTCGTCGCCGAACCTGTCTTTGATCTCCGCGACTTCGGTCTTGATGATGTCGTAGACCTCTTGGTCGCTGCCCAGAATTTCCTTGAGGCGGGCAATGATGGCGAGGGTTTCTTTGTACTCATCGACGATCTTCTGGCGCTCAAGACCCGTGAGGCGCTGGAGGCGCATGTCCAGGATGGCCTGGGCTTGGGCCTCAGAAAACTGGAACCGCGACATGAGCCCCGTGCGGGCCTCTTCGCCGTTCTTGGCGGCGCGGATGAGTTCGATGACCGCATCCAGGTTGTCGAGGGCTTTGACCAAGCCTTCTAAAATATGGGCCCGGGCTTCAGCTTTCTTTAAGTCAAAGATGGTGCGCCGGATGACCACTTCACGACGGTGGGCGATGAAGGCCGTGAGGATTTCCTTCAAGTTGAACACCTTGGGCTGGCCAAAATGGATGGCCAGCATATTGATGCCGAAGGAGTCCTGCATCTGGGTGTACTTGTAGAGCTGGTTGAGGATGACCTGGTTGTTCTCGCCTTTCTTCAATTCGATGACGATGCGCATGCCCGTGCGGTCAGACTCGTCCCGTAGGTCGGAGATTCCTTCGATTTTCTTGTCTCGCACCAGGTCGGCAATCTTCTCGATGAGCTTCGCTTTATTGACCTGGTATGGGAGCTCGGTCACCACGATGACTTCGCGATCTGCCTTCTTCGATTCGATCGTCACCCTGGCGCGCATCTGAATGACGCCGCGGCCCGTGCGATAGGCGGAACGGATACCGCTGATGCCACAGATGTAACCCGCCGTGGGGAAGTCCGGGCCCTTGATGATTTCGCAAAGCTCATCCACCGTGGTTTCAGGCTGCTCGATGAGCTTCGTCAAGCCGTCGCAAACCTCGTTGAGGTTGTGGGGCGGAATGTTAGTCGCCATGCCCACGGCAATGCCTGTGGTGCCGTTGATCAGAAGATTGGGGATCTTCGTCGGCATGACCCGAGGCTCTTGCAGGGTCTCGTCGTAGTTGGGGCCAAAATCCACGGTTTCCTTGTCGATGTCCGCGATGAGCTCATCGGTGATCTTCGCCATGCGCACTTCGGTGTAACGCATCGCCGCCGGGTTATCGCCGTCGATGCTGCCGAAGTTGCCTTGGCCGTCGATGAGGGGATAGCGCAACGAGAAGTCTTGGGCCATGCGCACCATGGTGTCGTAAACGGCGGTATCGCCATGGGGATGGTATTTACCGATGACATCCCCGACCACACGGGCGGATTTTTTGTAGGCCTTGTTGTAGGTATTACCCAGATCGTACATCGCGAAGAGAACCCGGCGGTGCACCGGCTTCAAACCGTCACGCACATCGGGGAGGGCGCGGCCCACAATGACGCTCATGGCGTAATCGAGGTAGGCCCCCTTCATTTCGTCTTCGATTTTGACGGTGACGAGGTTGCCCTCTACCGGCTTATTGACGTTCTCATCCATGGTTCATCTCACCAGCGCATGAGCGCTGACCCCCACGTAAATCCGCTGCCGAAGGCGACCAAGCCCACGAGCATGCCTGGTTTCAATGCACCCGCCGTCACGGCCTCGGTGAGCCCGATGGGCAACGTGGCCGCGGTTGTGTTGCCGAAACGATCGATGGTGTTGAAAACTTTTTCCTTGGGAAGGCCCAAGGCCTGACCCACAGCCTCGTTGATGCGCATATTGGCCTGGTGAGGCACCAGAAGATCCAGGTCCTTGATGGAGAAACCGTTGTGCTTTAGTGCCTCATTCAAGACCTCAGGCATGCGGCGCACGGCATGCACGAATACTGCTTTGCCGTTCATCTTCGGGAAGATGCGACCATCCTCGATCATTTCGTGCGAAATACGATGAGGCGTATGGGCACAGCCCGGAGCCTCAAGCCATAACTCTTTGGCGTGGGTGCCGTCAGCGTGAGTGTGCACGGACAGGATTCCGCGATTGGGATCATCGGAAGGGCCCACAATGGCGGCACCGGCACCATCACCGAAGAGCACTGAAACATCACGTCCGCGGGTGGTGAGGTCAAGGCCCCGGGAGTGGAGCTCGCCGCCCACGCAAAGCACGCGCTTATATTGACCCGTGCGCACAAGGGCATCCGCGATCTGCAGACCGTAAAGGAAGCCCGTGCATTGATTGCGCACGTCGAGGGCGGGCACGCCGGGGATTCCCATCTTCGCCTGAAAGAAACAGCCATTGCCTGGAAACTCATGATCGGGGCTGAGAGTGGCGTAGATAATGAAATCCACGTCCTCTTTTTTTAGGCCCGCCATATCGAGGGCGTGCTTCGCCGCTTCAACGCCCATGTCAGCGTTGGTCATGGTGCTGTCGGCGTAGTGACGCTGCTTGATGCCGGTGCGCTGCACGATCCACTCGTCAGAGGTGTCCATGAGTTTTGCGAGGTCATTATTGGTAACCACGCGGGGAGGAACATAATAGCCTACGCCTAAAATCCTGCTTCTGATGGTATTTGCCATGATGTGTATTCCTCTCTCCCCTTCCTAGGTGTCCAGGTTTCGCACTCGAAGCGCATTTTCTTCGATGAATTGCCTGCGAGGCTCCACTGCATCGCCCATGAGAACCGAGAACAATGAGTCCGCGGCCAATGCGTCTTCCACCAACACCTTGATGAGGGTGCGGCGCGTGGGGTCCATGGTGGTTTCCCAGAGCTGCTCGGGGTTCATTTCGCCCAAGCCTTTGTAGCGCTGGATGTTCATACCCTTTTTCGAGTGCTCGATGAGCTTCACGGCTAGATCTTCCACATCGTCGGCCGCGATCATCTCATGGCTCTCTTTAGAAACAGAGAATGGCCCCAGGCCTAAGACATTCATGGAGTTGTAGAGCTTCATCAAATCGTCAAACTCCGGAGACGCGACGAAAGCGTATTCGAGATTGAGAAAGAAGAGTCCGGCCGGCTTTCTCAGCTCGAAACGAGCGGCAAAACAAGCATGGGCGGGGTCATCCTTAACGGTGAACTTCAAGTCCGAGATGGTGGGGTTACGCTTTTTCGTCTCGGTAACGATGGCTTCAGCAACCCGAGAAAGCTTTTCCTTGTCCTTCAATGTATCGACGGTGACGTTGCGGGCAGTGATAGCCCGCAAGAGAGACGTCTCGTAACGCCGGGCAGTGCCCTCTACGTTTTTGTGGTACTTTAATGCATTTTTAATAGAGGAAATGATCTGAGACGAGGGGAGGGTGGCGCCGCTGGAAGTTTTTACCACCAGGTTGTCCAAGCACGATGTGAGCAAATACCCCTGAAGCTCGACATCGTTCTTGATGTAACGGTCCTTGCCTTCTTTACGTACTTTGAAGAGCGGCGGCTGGGCGATGTAGAGGTAGCCCTTCTCGATGATCTGAGCCATTTGCCGGTAAAAGAACGTGAGGAGGAGGGTGCGGATATGGCTACCGTCCACGTCGGCGTCCGTCATGATGACGATTTTGTGATAGCGCACTTTGGAGATGTCGAAATCTTCCTTACCAATTCCTGCGCCGAGCGCGGTAATCAAAACCTTGATTTCGTCTGACGAAAGCATCTTCTCATAACGTGCTTTTTCCACGTTCAAGATCTTGCCTTTGAGCGGCAGCACAGCCTGGTTCCTGCGGGCACGGCCCTGTTTGGCGGAACCGCCGGCGCTATCACCCTCGACGAGGAAAATTTCGCACTGGGCGGGGTCTTTCTCTTGGCAGTCGGCCATCTTGCCGGGCAGCCCGCCGAAATCGAGGGCGGTCTTACGGCGAGTCAGATCCCGGGCCTTGCGGGCGGCGATGCGGGCGCAGGCCGAATCGATGGACTTCTGAATGACCTTCTTGGCGATGTTGGGATTTTTCTCTAAAAAGTCCGCAAGCTTCTCATTCATGATGGAAGCAACAAACCCTTCAACTTCGCCATTACCCAATTTTGTCTTCGTTTGCCCTTCAAACTGGGGCTCAGGAACTTTCACGCTGATGACACAAGCAAGGCCTTCCCGAATGTCTTCTCCGGTAAGCACATCTTTCAGGTTCTTCAGCATGCCATTGGCTTCAGCATACCGATTCACCACCCGCGTGAGAGCCGTTTTCAAACCAGAAACGTGGGTACCGCCTTCGATGGTGTTGATGTTGTTGCAGTAGGAATAAATACTCTCCGTATAGCTGTCATTCCACTGCATGGCGATTTCCACAGCCATCATGTTTTTTTCTTGCAGGAAGTAGATTGGCTTCTCGTGCTGCTTCTCTTTGCTTTTATTGAGATACTCAACGAAAGAGACGAGACCGCCATCGAATTTGAATGCCTGCTCCGAGTTCACGCGCTCGTCTTTGAAAACGATGTTGAGGCCCCTGTTCAAAAAGGCCAGTTCCCGCAGGCGGTTGGTCAACGTATCCGCGTTGTATTCAACCGTAGTGAAAACCTCCGCATCGGGCTTGAAGATGACAATGGTGCCGCGCTTCTCGGATGTTCCGGTTTGCTCCAATGGCCCCTGGGGATTGCCGCGCTTGAATGTAATCCGATAAACTTTTCCACCCCTGTGGATTTCAGCAATGAGGGACTCGGACAAAGCATTAACGACGCTGACGCCTACGCCGTGGAGACCGCCGGAAACCTTATAGGCCCCGCCATCTTCATTGAACTTGCCGCCAGCGTGGAGCTTGGTCAGCACCACCTCAGCAGCGGAGACACCGGAGCTGTGCATATCCACGGGAATGCCACGTCCGTCGTCTTCCACGGATACGGAGTTATCCACATGCACCGTGACATGGATGTTTTTGCAATAGCCAGCAAGGGCTTCATCAACGCAGTTATCCACAACCTCATAAACCAGGTGATGGAGACCACGTGCACCAGTATCGCCGATATACATGCCCGGACGTTTTCGAACCGCCTCAAGCCCTTCAAGAACTTTAATTTTGTCCGCGTTGTAATCAGAACTATCCACTCTAGATGAGAGTTCATTACCCATGGGCGCTGACCTTTCCGTCAATCACGAGATACTTCTTACCGAAGCCGTGCTCTTCCGTGGTGGTGAGAAAAACCTGGGACGGGGTGGAATTCAAATAATCCACGAGAAAGCCACGTCGTTGGGCATCGAGCTCGGAAGAGAGGTCGTCAATGACCAAGATAGGAGGAGCTTGCCTCACGCGAGCGAGCACATCGCCCTCTGAAAGACGCATGGCCATGACCGCCGTGCGGACCTCTCCCTGGGATCCAAAATTCCTCAAAGATTTATTTTGGAGGGAGAGCTTGATGTCATCCCTGTGAGGCCCCACCAGGCTGGTTCCCAACAGGCATTCTTTGCGAAGCATATCTTCCTGTTTTTCCTTTAGAAATTGAGAGATTGAATCTACTGAAGGGACGTCCCCTTGTCCAGTTTCTTGCTCGCTGAGAGCAGTGGATTCATACTGAATCCCAACCCTAGCAGAACCCCCTGAAATTCTCTGATAATACTGGGTTACCACGGGCTCAAATTCCCTACAGGCGAGCATCCTTGAATGAATGATCTGGGCGCCGAGTTCGAGCAGCTGCTCATTCCACACGTGGAATTCTTCCCCGAGGGGTTTTTGCCCTTGGGCGAACTCCTTCAGAAGACGATTTTTTTGAATCAATGCCCGATGGTATCTGGAGGCACGGTCAGCATGGGAGACATCCACAATTGTGGATAACCTATCTGTCCAAGCCCGCCGCTCCTCTGGCCCCCCCCGGATGATCTCGATGTCGGAGGGGGAAAAGGCCACCACGGGAAAGCGTCCAAAAAACTCACTGAGCAGCCGACAGGCTTTGCCATTAATACGGGCCACTTTGCTGCCTGGAGCGACCGCCAGGCTGATTTCAGTGGTGATCTGGCCATGGGCCAGGGTGCCCTCGATATGAGCTCCGGCTTCGACACCCCAACGAATCAACTCGGCGTTCTTTGCGCCCCTAAAGCTCCGCATGGTGGAAAGGAGGCAAACCGCTTCCACAAGGGATGTCTTTCCCTGGCCGTTGCAGCCATAGACATAGTTGATTCCAGGATCAAAAGAGAGTTCCAATGACCCATAGCAGCGGAAATCAACAAGCCTGAGGTTTCGAAGGTGCACAACGGATTGGACACTAACAGGCCATCACGCTTAGGCGAAGGTATTTTGCCGGCGAGCGAGGCGGAGGAGGAGCGGGCCGACCAAAGCGCACTCGTGTGCGCTGCGTGGAGGCCGTGACGAACGACAACGAAGCTCCCCGGCAAAATATCGAGCCTACAACTAGATGCGCATGGGCATGACGACATAGGTATAATCGTCGCGACCCGCTGGACGAAGTATGCCTGCGCTCAGCTTATCGTTGAAGTCCAGCGACACTTTTTCACAATCCAGAACAGTGAGGCTTTCCACAAGGTATCGGGCATTGAAACCGATTTCGATTTCATCACCGGTGTAGTCTACATCCAGCTCTTCTTTGGCTTCCCCTAGGTCGGGATTGCTGGAGGTCATGGTCACCTGGCCATCAGTGATGAAAAGCTTCACGCCTTTGCTTTTCTCGTTAGCGAAAAGCGAAGCACGCTTCAGGCTGGCCAGAATTTCACCCCGCCCCGCGGTAAAGCGACGGGGACTCTTTTTGGGAATCACTTGCTCGTAATCAGGGTAATCCCCATCAATCAAGCGTACAAACAGCGCGATATTTTCAAGCTGCACTAAAAGGCTGTTTTTATCCACAACCAGCCTGAAGGTGTCTGTTTTACTCTTGGCATCCAGCAGGCGTTTCAATTCAACGAGGCCCTTCTTGGGGATAATAATGCCGTTCTTGAAGTAATCAGCCTGCTTAGGGTCGCGAATGAGTTCACGGTCAATAAAAGAGAGACGATGCCCATCTGTGGCCACCATGCGAACAAGGCCGCCCCCAATGGATTCCAAAAATACGCCATTCAGATGGTAACGGGTCTCATCCGTGGACGCTGCGAAGAGCGTACGATCAATCATCTCGCGCACGAGAGCCGAGTTCACCTCAACGTAATCTTTGTCCGCGAAATCAGGCAGCGGAGGAAACTCATCAGCGCCCAACCCCACCAGGTTGAAGGTCGACTTCGCGCAAGTGAGGTGAACCCAGTTATTTTCTTTCTTCTCCAGGTAGATGGGCTTGTTGGGCAACTCTTTGACGATATCGAAGAGGCTCTTGGCGCTAATGGCCATCTTGCCCGGCGTAATCTCTTTGGAAGAAGACAGCGGTAGCGTGACGTTCACCCCCACTTCGAGATCTGTTGCTGAAACAGTAAGATGATCTTTCCCAACGGTCAGCAAAACATTGGAAAGAATCTGAACGGTGCTTTTTTTCTCAACAACGTTCTGAACCTTTTGAAGTGCATCGAATAACGCATCACGAGGAATTGAGAATCTCATGGTCCCACACCCTTACCTGCGCCCTGTATTAACAGAGATAGATATATAAATACATAGTAGTAGTAGTAAGGCTGTGGATTCTGTGGATAACCCATTAAACCCCTGGGAATTACTGCACTCATCCTGTGGATGAATCTGTGGAGAAATCTGTGGATAGTTATCCACAGATTTCTGGAAAAAACTTAATCAGGGCTTATCCACATTTTATCCCCAGGGTTATCCACAAGCCCTGTGGATAAAAACCATCGCGCAATAGACGAGTATGTTAGTTGTGTGGATAAAAGCCATGTTTTGCACGGTTGGGACCTCACTCCGGAAAGTTATCCACAAAGCAGAGCAAAAAACGACCCACGGGGTCTCAAAACATTCAAAAGGCTTTTGTTTCATCTGTGGATAAGTAGATTAACCTACCGACATTTCAGATAAAAACCTGTGGATAAAGCTGTGGAGTAAATGTGGATAAAGTTAAAATCAAAATCACAGCAGCGGAGTTATCCACAGGGTTATCCACGCTTTGTCCACAGTAACATGCTGTGCTGCGCTCGACGTTTTGTTCCTGTTGAGAAATGCCGCGTACCCTGGGGATAAAGTGGGGTTGCGCTGTGGATAACTCCACTGCGGCACGTCATTTTGACGCAAGAGTTGTTTTGTCGCCGCCGCAAGTGGCTCAGAGCATGTTCTGGATTTCTTCGACCTGTTTTTGAACGATGGGATCGTTTTCGATGGCGGCGGTGATGGCATTGATGCCGTAGATCACTGTGGAGTGATCCTTACCGCCCAGACAGAGGCCAATCTCTGGCAAAGATTTGTGCGTATATTTGCGCAACAGGTACATGGCGATCTGGCGGGGCAGGGAGAACTTTCGGCTGCGGTCTTTGCTCTTCATGTCAGCGACCCGGACATTGAAGTGGCGGGCGATGTTATTCAGAAGAGTGTCCGTGCTCACCGTGGAGATGGGGTCTTTGATGCGATCGGAGAGTTCTTTTTTCGCAAGCTCCAGGCTGATCTCAACACCGCTCAGGGACGCTTGAGCCTCCAGGCGTATCAAAACGCCCTCGAGCTCCCGGATGTTGCTCTTGATATTGGAAGCCAGGAATAGGGTTACGTCCTCTGGCAGGAAGATATCGTCTCTCTCGGCCTTGCCCCTTAAGATGGCGATGCGTGTTTCAATTTCCGGCGGCTGGATGTCGGCGATGAGACCACATTCAAAACGGGTGCGGATGCGATCCTCCAGGCCCGGGATCTCTTGGGGGGGCTTATCGCTTGTGACGATGATCTGACGCTTCGATTGATGGAGCGCATTAAAAGTATGGAAAAACTCTTCCTGGGTTCTGTCTTTGCCAGCAATGAATTGAAAGTCATCCATGAGTAGCATGTCGTAGCTGTCGCGGTACTTCTGGCGGAATTGGAGCATGCGCTGATTGCGCAGAGACTCGATGAGCTCGTTTACGAAGCGCTCCGCGGAGAGATAGCAGACCTTCGCCTTTGGATGGTTTTGAAGGTAGGCGTTTGCGATGGCATGAAGGAGGTGGGTCTTTCCTAGGCCAGCGTTACTATACAGAAATAATGGATTATATTGGCTCGCTGGAAATTCAGCGACGGCACGACAGGCGGCGTGGGCGAATTGGTTGCTGGCACCCACGACGAAGGTATCAAACGTGTGGAGTGGGTTGATCGCCTCTCCCACGGTTTTGATGGCAATGGGGGCTATGTGAAGCGCGCTTGTGGCGGGCGTCTCTTCTTGTCCCGCCCCTGGTGAGGCGCCGTGTTCCGCTGTGAGGATCTCTTCGGGCACAACGGCAGGAGGGGGGGCCTCAGCCTCCTCAGAGGGGAGGCCTTCGCATACTGTAGAGAGGCTAAAATCACCATGAAACAGGTTCTGAGCGGTCTTTTGGATCAAGTCTTGGAAGTGGTCGTTGATCCAGTCACTGTGGAATTGGGTGGGTACGGAAATGGTGATTTTGCCGTCTTTTACGCTTAATAGGCGTGACGGTGCCAACCAGGCGCGGAACTCTTGCGGTCCCACCTGTTTCGAAATTACCCCCAGTACCTGATCCCAGCTGAAGTCCTGTCCCATTGCGAGCCCCTGGGTCTAACAGATGCCGTTATCGTGGGCAAGCCTGGGACTTTTCCTTGACACGGATTTACCGCAAGGGTTAAAGAAGCCACTCTATGAAACGGACGTACCAGCCCAGCAGAGTGAAACGACGCCGCACCCACGGTTTTCTGACCCGCATGTCAACTTCCGATGGTGCCAAAATATTGAGTGCTCGCCGCCGTAGGGGCCGCAAGCGTCTCACCGCACACGTTGCCGGGAAATAATGCCCACTGCCCCAGCTAAGGCAAAGGCGACCCGTCGCTTACCGCGACGCAGGCGCATGGCGATTCGTTCTGATTTCACCCGTCTTTTCGATGAACCTGACGTCTTTCGAGGGGCCGTGCTTTTGGTGTTTTCCAATGGGTCTCAGCGGACCGTGTCCCGGGTGGGCATCACGATCAAGGGCCGTCTTCCC
>CAYHWW010000007.1:0-52779 GCA_964360145.1 uncultured Oligoflexia bacterium
CGCTGCAAAACACTAAGCACTCAGAATCACTATGAAAGTGATTCAAATGAGCTGCTCGCCGCCTAAAATCTACTTCTGTTTTAGTATGGAAAATTGGCGACGGGTTACACGCGGCTGCCCAATGCACTGTTGATGAGCATGCTCACCGGCGATCTGGGCAAGAATGAGGTGCGGCTGCTGCTCCTCATCGCCCGGCTCACGATCTCGTTTGATCGTGAATTCGTGAAGTTATCTAAGGGCGTGGTGAAGCGCTACACGGGCATGCAGGGCAGAGCCATGCTGGAAGCCTTTGCCGTACTTGAAGAGCGTAAGCTCATCAAAAAAGTGACAGGTGATCACAAGGCGCCCAACCAGTATGCGCTCACTGCCGAGATCACTACCGCAGGCCCCAACCCCGGTTCAAAACGAACCCAGGTTCAGTCTGTGCCCCAGGTTCAGAATAGCACCCAGGGCGGGAGTCAAATTGAACCCCCTAGAAAGGATATTCTAGAAATATATAAAAACTCTCTCTCTCAACAACCTGACTCGGTACGAGATTATTTCGCTACACCGATGACAGCGCGGAAACGTGAGAGTGAGTGGCTGGCCTACCTGGGGCTTGCTACACAATTTGCAGCGCAGGATGTCGCCAGGGCATTGGCCTATGTGCGCAAGCGGGGCATCCCTGACAGTCATGAACCCTGTCATTCACCCATGGCGTTCTTGAGCATGGGCATGGGGCAGGTGCTGGCGGCGCTCAACGGCGCAAGGGCGGGGGCGGAACGTGCCCGCAATGAGCTTGCAGCGCGAACCCATGCACGAGAGCGTGAGGCCCATGAGGCCAGCGCTGATGCCGCGCAAGCAAAGCAGCGGGAAGCTGCCTTTGTCGCTGCGCACCCCACCGCGGCTCAGCAGATCGCCGTCGTCGCCGACTATGCCGCAAAGAACCGCCTCATCACACCCACGGGCCCCATTGCCCGCAGGCTCACCATCGCTGACTGGTGGGAACGAACGCAATCCATGCGGGTGGTCTCATGAGCAGGGACAGGATCGCCCATGACTTGCTCTTCACCTCCCATGAGTTAAACGCACTGGCTGACCTCTTTGAGCCCCATGGTGAAAGCTACCTCTCCCGAGAGGGGGCTGAGGGCATGGCCGTCATGCTGCGCAGAATGGCAAAACGATTGAGAAAGCACTCCGTTCTATTGGAAGAGGATCCAAAACATGAGTAATCCCACGAAAAATCGAGGCTTTCATGAGTGATACAAAGCCCTTGACTCGCCGTGGTAACTTAGTTACCATAGATGTCGTGAGCTTAAGCCAAGAAAGCCGAGAAATTCTTCAGCGTGTGAAAGCCGGGCAGTTCAGCCTTTTACAGCATGCCTCTGACCGCAGCAAACAGCGTGGTGTTTTTATCGAGCAGATCATCCACTGCGCTGAGACCTGTTTTCACTGGCGGTGGCAGCCAAATCACAAAACCCATCTGTTTTTGGGGTACCTTGCTGAGGGGCGCTCTGGTGGCTTCACTGCCGTTTTATTGGATAAGGTCTTGGTTGTTACGGTTTTCAAAAGAAGGTTAACAAAATGGGAAAAGAATCTCTCGAAATCCAAAAAACTCTAAAAGCCATTGGTAATCTCGATTACGTGGAAGTGCGCCATGTCCCCATGAAGCGCTACCCCGGCTATGGGGACTCGGTAGATGCTCAAGTGCAGAAAGACATTGAGCAAATGGTGGCCCGCGAGATCATCCTGCAGCGCTTGCCCGTCAGGGGCATTGAGGTCGAATACTTCCGCGGCATCTTTGCCATGTCGCAACGAGACTTTGCCAAAAGACTAGGCATGAGCCATGTCACCATTCTCAAGTGGGAAAAGGCGCAGACGAAGCCCTTGGACCTCGTCAATGAGGTTGCCGTTAAGGTCTTAATGGCCGGGATGCTAGGGCTCAAGGTGCCCGCATCCTTGGATACGCTTACAGGGCTGGGACCAACGCCCAAGAAGCTCACGCTTGATTATGTGCCGAGGTCAGAAAAACCTCGGAAACGTGCGGCTTAGCTGCTTTTGAAAGTGGCGCGCCCGGAAGGGTTCGAACCTCCGACCTGATGATCCGTAGTCATCCGCTCTAATCCAACTGAGCTACGGGCGCACACACATTGCAAAACGGGGCTTTCACCCCGGAGCGATGGTGAGAGGTATAATCTCTCCAACGCCCCGTTGCAACTAGCTTTTCACCTCGTAGGTGGTCTTCAGCGCGGCCCGCTCCCGATGCCTTTCAAGCGCAAGCTCGATCAGACGATCCAGCAACCGGGGGTAGGGCAAACCCGAGGCCTCCCACATTTTCGGATACATGCTGATGCTGGTGAAACCCGGGATCGTGTTGATTTCGTTGATGAAGAACTCGCCGCTGTTCTTATCCAAAAAGAAATCCACCCGGGCCATGCCCGCGCACTCTAAGGCGCTAAAACATTGCACGGCAAGCTTCTGGATCTGGGCCACCTGCCCCTCGCTCAAGTTCCTCGCCGGAATGAAAAGATCCGCGCCCTTGGCGTCGATGTACTTGGCCTCGTAGGAATAGAACTCGTGGTTGGGCACGACCTCGCCCACGACGCTGGCTTTGGGCTCATTGTTGCCCAAGACCGAGATCTCGAGCTCTCGGGCGTTGACCCCCCGCTCGATCAAAACTTTGGTGTCGTATTTGAAGGCGTCCTTCAGAAGGCCTGCGGCATCCGCGACGTTCTTCACCTTGTGCACGCCCACGGAAGAACCCATGTTGGCGGGCTTCACGAAGTACGGAAAGCCAAAGCGCTTCTCCGCCTCATCGAGGAATTTGCGTGGCTCTCGATCGAACTCGTAGCGACGCACGGTGATATAAGGCACCACGGGCAGGCCCGCGTGCTCCAGCACACGCTTGGCCAACTCTTTATCCATGCCCACTGCGGAACCGATGACGCCGCTACCCACATACGCCACCTGGGCCAGATCAAAGAGGCCCTGGATGGTGCCGTCCTCGCCATAAGTGCCGTGCAAGATGGGCACGAAGACATCGAACTTAGAGTTAGCCCCAGGGGCGGGATCGAAATGGAAGGCCTCGCGGCTCTTGCCGAGGTCGATCTTACGGGGGGTGTCGAGGTTGGCCTGGATGTCGGCAGCGTCCGGCGTCACCCAACGGCCGTTTTTGTCGATGCCCACTAGGGTGATGTCGTATTTGGACTTATCCAGGGCCTTGTAGACAGACATAGCGGAGGTGATACTCACCTCGTGTTCGCCGGACTTCCCCCCGAATATGAGCGCAACTCTCAGTTTTCCCACGGCACGGCCCCCTCTTATGCACTAGGCTATCAAACGCCTTGAAAAAGGACACGGTTTCGGGTGTATTGGACGCACAATTTGACTTGGGGATGGAGAGGTGGCCGAGTGGTCGAAGGCACTCCCTTGCTAAGGGAGCAGGCGGGTTAAACCGCCTCGAGGGTTCGAATCCCTCCTTCTCCGCCATTAGAAATTCAGGGTTTTCTCGTAAATCGCAGTAAGTATCGAAAACCAAAAACCAAAGGCATTAAGGGTTTAGCGGTATCGCTCCCTTGAACCCGTCACTCAGAATCAGTCACTGTCAGCACAGTGATCTGAGTTTTGGCTGAGTGGTGGCTGAGTTGGAACGCGGTCTCTTTGGGGGTCAGCCGCAGTATACTGCACCCCTAGAAACTGTTTACACCGTTAGCCGTTGACTCCAAGGCCATCAGTTCGTGGGTAGATTGGAGTCCTCAAGTAATGTTACTAATAGTTTGCGAAACATATCGCCTGCCTTTTTAGCCCCATAGCGATGCCTAAGGTCATATAGATCCACAAAGTCTACGGCTCCGAGTGCAAGACATGCAATTTTTAGCGCTTCTCCCTCGCATATTCCCACTCTACTATCGAAGTCGCGGAAGCAAAAAACAGGAATGGCTCGGTACAGGGGATCTGTTTTGATGATGCGCAAAAAATCAAACATTCGAGACTCATCGAAGTGCAACCCACAGATTACCAGATCTGGCTTATAATTAAGAGCATGTGTGGCTTCATAAAGAGTCGTGATTCCGATGACGTTGATATCTGAACCAAAAGCTTTTTGTATCCTCTGAATGCTCTCAGAACCATCAGCAACCAAAATAGTTTTATTTTTGAACATATTTTGTTCCTCATATCCAGACAAGTACGTATCAAAGGGTATGCTGGCCCGCGGTAAAAACGATATATGCATTGAGAAAAAAAACAGCGACTACTAGTACACTCAAAATACTCACCGTGTTCAATATCCGTCTTTGCGGTGGTTGGATCAAGGCAACTAGGACAAGACCCGTCATCATGACTGCGGAAAAGGCCGTGATCACATGCGAGGGCGCCACCACTTTAAATAATTGCCCCTTAGTGTAAAAGACATCATCCACCGTGAGTATCACTATATTAAAGAGGTTACTTCCGAGCACATTACTGAACGCAAGCTCGACTGCACGCAGTCGAATCGCGCTTACTGTGACGGCGATTTCCGGCAAAGACGTCGCAAACGCCATGAAGATCGTTCCGACGAAGGCAGAATTCCACCCCATAACAATAATTATTTTTTCTCCCACGAACGGTAGAAGCATTCCCGCTCCGATGACAAACAGAGCGGCTATTCCAAAATAGATACATGCGTTTTTCAGTGTGGTCCGATCGCTATCTACTTCTTTTATAATGGAAACTGTAGACTTACTTTTGTTCTCGAAAGTATAGAGCAACCTCATAGCGAGCAGATAAAAAACGGGGATAGCTACCGCAAATACCCCCATATGGCCCAAGGCGAACTTTGGGAATATGGGGCTAATAATCAGGGCAAATCCGACAAAGCTGATGAGTATCATGCCCAAGGCACCTGAGAGAATGTGCCCCATCGTCGCTTTGCAATAGACGCTGGTGTCTCGGTGCATAAGATCCAGCACAAAGACAAGAGTGAGATTAAAGACACAGCTACCGAGGATGTCTCCGACGGCAAGATTTGGATCGTCAGCAAAACGGACAGCGCTGATGCCAGCCATCAGCTCAGGCAAAGAGGTAACGGTCGCAAGCAAAATGAGGCCGATCCAATTTCGACCCAAGCCCGTCTGCTCAGCGATGATATCTGCATAGTAAGAAAGGTGATAGCCTGCGACGCCAATGATGCAGCCTAGCCCTAAAAACTGGAGCCACATGTAAGTAATAGACATCAGATCGCTTCCGTTGGCTTGGAGGTAGGACTCATTTCAACAACTCTTCAATTCCTCGATCAAATACGCTCATGAGTTCATGCCCCTTGCGCGTGAGACTTAATATTTTTTTTCGTGAGTCCTTGGGATCATCAGCAACAAAAACGGCTTCTTTTCTCTGCAGGCGCTTCAGGCTCTGCGTAAGCGTGCTCGGATGCATACCCGCTGCGTCAGCCAACACTTGCGGTGAACACCCTGGCAGATCTCGAAGTGCGAGTAAGAGGTGGTATTGTACGAGACTTAGACCGAGTTTTGATTCAGCAGTTTTATTCAGGTTGTGAAAAGCAAGGCTCATGCGTACAAGCTTTTGCACTTCTACTTCCTGGTTTTTATTTACCTCCATAAGTAAGTCCCCTATTTCTGTTGCATGCGAACGAGTTTGCGAATCAGACGGTTCATCTCTGATTGTCGCTTGAGGTAGAATAATGCCTGTGATGTCTTTTTCTGACCCACTCGAACCGAAATGATGCGACTGTCAGGCAACGCAAAGACATCTTCGTCTGTATCGTCGTCCCCCACATAGAATGCACACTTAACGCCGAGCTGTATCATTGCCTCTAGTAGCGCGACGCCTTTATGCGGCCCACCCGCTGGCACTAGATTCATAACGCATTTACCTAAAATCACTCTGGGTGCAGGATCGAGTTTCTCAAGGAGTGAGAACAACTTCATGCGTGCCTGTCTCTTATTTCTTGATTGGCGATAGTGCAAAGCCAGTGAGTACGTCTTATCTTCAATGAAGATACCTCTGTCTGGCCTTAGTGGCCCCCATGCGCACGTAAGCTGCTTAGTCCAGTTACTGCACATCGACGCAGCCTGACTGATAGATTCTTTGTGTGCACCGAAGCCTTCGAGTCCGTGATTACCGATTAAGTGATCCCCTGGAAGTTTAATGCGCGTGCGCAAATCAGCAACGGCCCGCCCCGAGATCACAACAACTGTTGCCACTTTTGCTAGTTCTCTGAGTAAACGCATTGTCTCTGCGGATGCCCTTGCTAGGTCCGGAGTACTCACGATGGGTGCGAGCGTGCCATCAAAATCGAAAGCATATAACGTCTTTGTGAACGATAGAGACTCAACGACCTTAAGTCCCGTATCTGAAAATAAATACTTCACCCGCGATCCCTCTGAAGCGAACTCTCGCTTAGTTTAATACGTCCCATAAGGCGCTGTTGTTGCCGCATCCGTGCTGCATCCATGAGCATGCGGCCCGCCCAACGAAAGACGTTAAACTCTTGAATCAGGCCGCGCATGCTTCGCATGCGATCTCGCTGCTCATTTGCAGGCATTGTCAAAGCAACGTGAAGCGCTGTTGCGCATTGATCGATATTGTAGGGATTCACTACTAGAGACTCTGGTAATTCGCGCGCTGCTCCTGTGAATTGACTCAAAATGAGTACACCCCTCTCGTCATCGCGTGATGCTACAAATTCTTTAGCGACAAGGTTCATACCGTCATGAAGACTCATCACCATACACACATCAGCCCCACGATAATATTCATACACTTCATGAGGTTCATGGTGTTGCACCTTGAGACAAATCGGCTCATACCCAGGCGCGGCGAAGCGCTGATTAATACGTAAAGCCAAGGTCCTCACTTGAGTGTCGAGATTCTGGTATTGCTCAATACTTGACCTACTTGGAGCGGCGATCTGAATGAAAGTAAATTTTCCAAGCCACTCAGGGTAGAGTTCAAGAAGGCGTTCCACAGCTAAAAACCGCTCAATAATACCCTTAGTATAGTCAAGCCGGTCAACACCAATGCCGATCATACGATCTTGATCAATATTATTGAGTGTGCGGATTTCTGTACGACATCCGGGCACTGGTTTTTGCTTCTTTAGCCAACGCGGTGGCCACTCGATAGAGATCGGGTAGCTCTTCACCGCCGTGAGCTTACCGCCATAAGAAATTGTAGAAGTCTCACGATCAATGCGTGCCTCAAGAAAACGATCGACTGTGTCTACAAAATTATTGCAATGGAAGCGGGTATGAAAGCCCATAATGCTGCTACCAAGCAAGCCCTCAAGTATCTCTTCGCGCCACGGGCAAATACCGAACGCTTCTGGATTGGGCCACGGAATGTGCCAAAATGTAATAATGGTCGCCTTCGGCAATTTTTCACGGATGAGCTTGGGCAGAAGCGCGAAGTGGTAGTCTTGCACCAAGACAACTGGGTCATCGGTTTTAGCCTCATCGATCACAGCTTGGGCAAATTTCTTATTCACCTTGACGTACTGGTTCCAATCTTCGGTACGAAAGGTCGGCCTCGTGTGCGCGATGTGACAAAGCGGCCACAACCCCTCGTTGGCAAATCCGTAGTAGTACCCAGCTTCTTCTTCTTTTGAGAGCCAAACCCGGCGGATTTGGTAGGTGGGGTGTTCTGGTGGCACTTGAACATGGTCATGGGTATCCACGACTTCACGGTCTGCAGAGCCCCCCCCATGTGCGATCCAAGTGCCAGAGCATGCGCGCATAATCGGCTCTAAGGCTGTGACAAGACCACTCGCAGGCACTTGGATCTCAATCTTGTCACCCTTTCGAGTATGAATGTAGGGTTCGCGATTTGATACGATCAAGACTTCGTCTCCGGCGAGATCTTCATGAAGAATTGTCTTAAGCGTTCTGGGGTTCCAAGTAATTTGAGACTCGTCTTTAGCGCGTCGATCTTGCTCTAAGTCACGGACCAAAGCACGTAGGTCTTTGGCAAGTGGCAGAAGCTCAGGGGATTTGATCTGTGACAATGGTCTTAAAATACCTTCGCCGCTCAGTAACGCACGCATACCCGCGACGAGACCACGCATACTGAGTTGCGCAATCACAACTGTAATCAGTGAGATAACAGCAGCTAGTGCAGCAAAAAGGTAAAATACATATTTTTTTGTGTCTGAGCTACGCCGCTCAATAAAGCTCATGTCGTGAACCAGAATCAATTGCCCGACGGGTGTGTTCTCTGATCCTATTGTATGCGAGGAAACATGAAGTGACCCCTGCTGCAACGTCACAAGACTACTTACACCTTCATTCTTAAGTACATCTGAATCACAGCGCAACTGCGCGGGAAAAGTACGAGTCTTATAGAGTAGCACTCCGGCACTACTGCAATACCCCACAGCATAGAGGCGTTCATCTTGAATCATACGATCAAAGAATCTCAATACCTTAGCAGTAGATCCCGCTTTAATAAGCTCGAACAGCGGCTCTTGTGTGGTTGTAGTGATTAGCCTTGAACGGATTTCTAGATCCCTTACAAACCATTTGAGCGTAAACGTATCGACGAGCGGAACAACACCGTAAGCAATTAGACCCAGCACAGCAGCCAAAGGTAATATGAACCGTAGCGACAATCTCATCGAGTAAGAATATACTCATTTTACTTTGATAGCAAACCAAAGTACGATTGTGTTATGTATCCCTATGGTCTAGTAGGTAATTGTCAGGTATCGGCGCTTATTTCTCTGTGCGGCAGTGTCGACTGGCTCTGCCTACCACGGCCTGACAGTGAGCCCGTCTTCGGAAAACTCCTAGATTCCGAAGGCGGGCATCTCGCCATCTCAGCCATAGGTTACGACGCATCGGCCTCTCGGCAGTACTACCAAGAAAATACAAATATACTCGTTACAGAACTCGCCGACAGTAATGGTAATCGATTTCAAATCACTGATTTCTGCCCTCGTTTCGAGCAGTACGGCCGAGTGTATCGCCCCATGTCGCTCTTTAGAATTGTTGAGCCCCTTACAGGTACGCCGACAATACAAGTTTCCTGCAAGCCGATTTGCGGCTGGAGCAAAGAAACGGCGAAATCCATCCGAGGCAACAGCCACATCCGCTTCGACTTTCGTGAAGACAGCTTACGCCTAGCTACGAATATGCCGCTGACGTACCTGTGTGAAGAAACTCCATTTCAACTTAAAGAGAAGCTTTACTTCGGCCTTAGCTGGAGCGCACCAATTGAAGACGACCTCGTTCAAGTTACTGAACGCTTTCTTCTGCAAACCCAGATCTACTGGCGCACCTGGGTGAAACACTGCAATATTCCCAGTATCTTTCAGAAAGAGACTATCCGCTCAGCCCTAGCTCTTAAACTTCACTGCTACGAAGACACGGGGGCCATACTCGCCGCACTCACTACGAGTTTACCCGAAGATCTCGGTGGCAAACGTAACTGGGATTATCGCTATTGTTGGCTTCGCGACGCGCACTTCGTACTCACGGCTTTTCACAACCTCGGTCATTTTGAAGAGATGGAGGGCTTTCTTAAGTTTCTTCTCGGCATTGCCCACAAGCATGATGCTTCGCCAGATCGGCTTGCGCCGGTCTACACCTTAAGTCAGGGGTTGCCCCTACCGGAGGCCGAGCATTCTCATTGGCGCGGCTACCTAAACAGTGCACCGATACGAACTCACAATCAAGCAGCCGAACATATACAAAACGACGTTTACGGCGAAATGGTATTAACACTAGCCCCCATCTACTTTGACGAACGCTTTTTTCATCTTCGCAATAAAGACCACGAAGACATGCTGGCTAACCTCGCTCGTCTCTGCGAACGATCAATTTCCTCATCAGACGCGGGGCTCTGGGAAGTGCGCAATGGATGGCAAGAACATAGCTTCACAAACCTGATGTCTTGGGCGGGTCTTGAGCGTGTCGCACGAATTCAAGAGCGCGGATACCTCAAGAATATTACATTTAACGTGGCGCAAGCACGAGATCGCGCCCTTGTGGCAATCGAAAAGGCCGCTAAAGATGGCTCCATCCGAAACGGTCCGAATGACGACAGTCTTGATGCGTCTTTAGCTCTTGCATCTATTTTAAGGCTGCCTCACGATGAACTCAGCTCAAACACGGTAGAGCAAATTCGCGAGCGTCTCTCTCTGGGCGCTAAGGATAAAGATTCTTCATTCTTTTACCGCTACATTCGTAAAGATGACTTTGGAACGCCAGGCTCTGCTTTTCTCATCTGCTCATTCTGGGTAGCACAAGCTCTGGCACGACACGGAAAAAAAGACGAAGCTCGAAAAATCCTTGAAGACACACTAAAATCTGCCAACCATGTGGGATTACTTTCAGAACATTATTTACCAGCTAGCCGCACACAATTAGGAAATTTTCCGCAAGCATACTCACACGTTGGTCTTATTAACGCAGCCTTTGCTGTAAGCCCACCATGGAGCGAGGTTCTTTGATCCTGTGAAACAGACGTTAAAGGTCGTGATATTTCTGGGGCTTCTCATTTTTTCGTACTCACCTCTGTGTCGAGCAGCACAAGAACCAATTGTATTGATCGAGATTTGCCAGAATATAGAAAAGCGACAACCAGCAGGACCAACTCTACAAACAACGGATCGCTTCGCGATCAAGAATAACAAGCTTTATGCGTGGATGCGCATTAACAAGCCCATCTCAGGCGCGGCAATTCATCATGCCTGGTACTTTCAAGATCGCCTAATGGATGATATTCGCTTACATCTTAAAGATGGGTCTGGAAAAGTCTATTCTGCCAAGACCGTTACAAAACCTTATCTAGGCGTATGGCGCGTAGAAGTGCGCCAAGACGACCACGCTCTTTTGGAAACGCGATACTTTATTATCGAATCACTGAATGAGGAACTTTACGCAACTGTACTAGAGCGCGGCTTAGGTGAATTGCAGAAATAAAGTTTAGCCTCTTCCACCATTTAGCACACGCTGTCGACACGTAGTTGCTCTCGGAAGTACAGCTTTACGCGCAAGTGGACACGCCCAAGCGTCATTACCAGATCAAGCTAGTCGCAGCACAGATTAATGGGCCGCCTTCCGGCGCCCAATCCTAACTTTAAACACAGGGAAGCACGATCCATGCGAGCGTCTCCCATAAGGCCAGTGGGCCTTATGCAACCCGAATAATTAAGCCACCAGCTTGCGCAACCGCTTCATCGTATCCGGAAAGTTTCTTACCAACAAAATCAGGGTCGCCGCCTGCTCGTTGGGCTTGCTGCGCCCCTGCTCCCAGTTAGCAAGAGTTCGTGGGTTCACCCGAAGCATTTCGGCAAAAAGCCCTTGCGACATACCAAGCCGCTCTCTGGTGTCACGTATCAGATCACCATCAACGTCAGGTAGATTGAGCGGCTCAGGTCTGTGAGTTCGTAGCGTAGCCTTTTCCTCGCGATGATTGCGCATGGAACTGACGCCACTCATAAGTTCTCCAAAAAGATTTCGTTTCTTTTTCATCGTCGCTACCTCTTCCCTAACTGTTTTAAAACCCGAGCCCGTTTTTCGTCTTCAATTGCGGTCTTGAGCATCCGCCTCTGATCGGTGGTCAGGTCATCTGCTTCATCTTTCCCATAAATCGTGAGCAGCCATATCTGCTTGTCGTCAGGAAAGTAGTAGTAAATAATCCGAAGACCGCCACGCTTACCTTTGCCTCGCCGCGAGTCTGCCCAACGAACTTTGCGGAATCCGCCAGTTCCCTGGATCATATCGCCAGCATCTGGATTCATCAAAAGCGCCCGTTGCAGTTCTTTGAACTCGTCGTCGTTGAGGTAACTTGGAAGGTGTTTTGTGAACAGCGGGGCTTCGATGAACTCCATGACTCACTATACGCTAGTTGCGTACAGTATGCAACCCCGATGAATACAACACGCACGTGGCACAAGTCATTGAAATGATACCCGCGGCCTTAGTCGAGTCGAAGACTCGCCAGGGGGACTGGGGGCGCAGCCCTCAGACGATTTATCGGGAGCTGACGTCAGCTCCCTTGCTTGCCCGCCCCAAATTACCCATCTTTACCATCTACAAAACTACTGACCAAAACCAACTTCCTAAATGCATCACTTTTACCCTACCAATGTACACAACCCTACCTATTGATCTGTGACCTTTTGATTTTCTGATTGTGCACAAGGCGCCGCCATTTGCGTTACATGTCTTTCGGCCTAACGACACGACTTCGCCGTTTAATGAAATCCTCATCGACAATCCAGAGTCGCACCTTAAGCGCCATCAAGAGGCTAACTAAGCTGTCAAATCGCGGGTTTCCCTTGGCCGAAAGCATTCGGTAGAGCGACACACGATTGATACCAGTCGATTTAGCAATGCGATCAGGCCCAAGGCTGCGCACGACCATCAAAAGGCCCTTGCGAAACATCTGAAAGTTTTTTGTGCCATCATGCTCTAAGCAGAGTTTAAGAAAATCCATATAGACCCCCTCTTCGCATAGGGCCTGAGTGAGAACGGCTTTCGTAAACGTGCGCGTTGGTCTCTTTCCTTGGATGAGAACGGCGAATACTTCGTTGGCTACTTGATTATCAGACAGGGTCCATCTTCCGCGCGGCATTTGTTGTATCTTATACGCTACAACGTAAATTTTGTCATCTGGTGAATGAATCGCCCGAGATAAGTTCTTGAAATCCAATATTGATTCAATCAAAACAATTTAACGAATAAGACTGCTATTGGGCCTACTTTTCACACTTTTTCAATAATAGCAGGGATCAAGAGTGTCATTTCCCTCTACAGTAGTAGGGCCTACTGAAGTTTAGGAGGTCATTAATGAGTGCTGACGATTTGAATCCTAGTGTCAAAACGCCCCTGTTATCCCCTGAAAATCCTGATCCCAAAAAAGAGCGCCCGTCACGAGACCATAAGCGCACGACTGTGCGCTTCTCTGACGAAGAGTTTGAACGAGTCGATGAAGAAGCACGGATGACTGGAAAGAGCATCCCGCAGCTCCTTAAAATGAGTCACTTTCGCCGTAAGAAGCTGACACTTCTCTTCGATAAAGATGACACACACCGCCTCTGTGGTGAGCTGCGACGCATCGGCAATAACGTTAACCAGATCGCGCGACGTGTGAACAGCGGCGCTCTTGAAGGGTGGTACGAAGAGTTTGAGAAAATGCTCAAACTCCTCTCCGAACTTCAGCAAATGGTGGTGGGTGTTTATGGCGTACGTTAGTATTGAGTGGGCGAAAAGCGCCGCTCGCGAACTCAAGTATGTCTTGAAGGAACGTGGTGCCCAGGACATTACAGATGCGAGCGGGTGCGGCGTGGAAACGGCTCAAGCCGACTTCGAGTCTGTGCGCCAGGAGTACAACAAGAATGGCGGCAACCAGGCCCTACATATTGTTCAATCTTTCAATCACACCGATAGCCAAAAGCTCGCGCCAGATCAGTTCAACGCAATCGGAAAAGAGTTCGCAGAAGAAAACTTTCCGGGACACCAGTTCGTAATTAGAACGCATACTGATAAAGAACACATCCATAACCATATCGTTCTCAATACTGTAAACTCTGAGACGGGCCGAAAGATCGAAAACAAACGCGTGCTGATCGAACAACTTCATCGATCAAGCGACAAGCATTGCCTGGACAATGGTCTTTCCGTCATCAACCAAGAGGCACACGAACGCAGCGCAAGGTTGCCACGAAGAGTGCAACAGATGGTGCGTGCGGGAAAGAAGTCGTATCTATACGATCTGGTGCAGAAGGCCGATGTTGCGAAAAGTATTGCGACAAATTTTGATGAGTACCGCGACACTCTCTCGGGCTTTGGCATTCGAACAGTGATCGAAGAAAAGAACATTTCTTATCTCTATCCAGGCAGAGAAAGGGCGAAACGCGGATCAAAACTTGGACGCGACTATGACAAGCCAGGACTCATTGAGGCGTTTCAATCAAATGACGAGAAGTTCGCAAAACGCCCTGCCCTAAAAATGCAGTTACTAGGGCAGTACGAAGAAATTAAAAAGCATGGGATGCCAAAAGCCCCAGCGGGAATGAGTCACTTCACGCAGCTTTGGGATGGCAAAGACACTGCCTGGAAAGATTACACGCAATACACCAAGGTCTCACGTAGGCAGTCGCCCGATTCGTCGCGCACGGATCGAGAGCTGTTAAACAAATTCGTTCCGGCAACAGAGATCAAGAGAGCAAAAGCGCAGAGCATTCCCGAATACTGTAAGTGCAACAAAATCGGACTCACAATGAATGAGCGTGGTGAAACCGTATTGAGCGGCAAGCCCTTCGTTGTCGTCTTTGATAATGAGTTTAAGAACACAAAGAACGGTACGCGAGGGAGTCTGATCGACCTTGTGGCCGCGCACAAGAACATGACGCTCTTGCGCGCCGTGGCACACATCAATGGTAACAACCGTCTACTTCTTCTTGAACAGCATATGGGCGAAGTACGGCATAGCTATCGCTCCTTCTACGTTCCAAAACCAGATCGCGCAGATTATAAAGGGACATCAACAAAGCTAGGGCAGTTTCTGCGCTCAGTTGGCGCAAATCCCAATGCCGCGAGCACACTTCAAGAAAAGGGATTCGCTCAAGTCGATAAGAAGGGCAGCATTTGGATCTTTCCCAAAGGTGACGCATCGGGCGCATTAGAGTTTGTCGAGACAGCGGCTCAGACTTGGACGAGAAAGAAACACGGAACGCCGCGTTCGCCCTTTAGTTCTGAGGTAGGGACAAGCTCGCAGGCACTCATTTTCAGTGAGCCGTGCGCTGCACTTCGTCATTTTGGATTAGCACTCTTTGGTAGTGAAAAGAAAAAGAGCGGTATTTTGGCCCTGCTTGAACCCAACGAAAAACTTGTTGATCAGTACGTCACTGCGAATCGCCATGTAAAGACGATCCACTTCGTCTCGACCCAGCCTAGCGCGATGTCACGAGTAGAACTCGATTTCTTCAATAATTTAAAACGGAAATATCAACCTTTTGGGATTGGCGTTGAGCACCTGTCCCACGAAAAAGCTCACGAGAAGCGACTAGAAATGGAGGGGCGTAGTTCGGGCTTAAGTCTCTAAATCATTCAATGAACCGTTAACCCGCCCCGCAACGACGGATGGCGAGTTTGAACTTGGAGTGTTATGAGTGAAATCAAGTGTCATGATTTTGAAATCTCGGATGCAACGTTCTTTGACAAATTAAAATGGCTGACCTCGAAAGAGGCCGCGTTCCTACTTCGGACGTCGGTTGGACAGATTCGCAATCTGGTCTGGCGCGGAAGGCTTAAAGCTTTCCACCTAGGCACCCGACTCCGGTTTCTCAGGAGTGATGTCGAAAACTTATTAATGCCCGCTTTTTAAGGAGGCTTGAATATGTCAGTGACATCATACGTTTCAGATACAGGTGAAACGCTCTGGAAGGCTTCGGCCACAGTGCGAAGCAGTAAAAACATTTCCGTTCGTGTGCAGAAAGCGAAATTCGCAATCACCACCGAACGAGATGCAAAACGAGAAGAAACCCGGTTAATCCGGGAGTGTGAACGTGAGGTCTCTCTACGAGAAAACCAAGGCTCAAGTTGGGGCGCGGTTGTCGAAAGCTGGGATATGCATCTTTCGAAAGAAAGTGCTGACTCTATAAGTGAAACAACGCGAACCGACTATGTAAATGCTCTCAAAAAACACACGCACTTCTGGTGGAAACGGCAAGCAGCCGAGATCAACAGGGCTGACGTGTGTGAGGTACTAAATCAGCTCAAGGCGCACGACACATCGGTGAGCTACCAGAATAAGTTGAAGGTCATCATCAACCGCATCTTCATTTATGGAATGGATCACCGCTTGATCTGTGGTGTGGATCGAAGTCCAGCGTATGGGATCAGTCTTGGAAGGGATGAAGAGAAGAAACCCGAAATCCTGACTTTGACTGAAATCCGAAAGCTTCTTCAAGAAGCAAGACGGATGAACCATGAGTGGTTTCCAGTGTGGTCTTTAGCTCTACTCACAGGAATGAGAAGTGGAGAGCTATACGCTCTGCTTTGGAATGATATAGATTTTGAAAACAAAACGATCTACGTCACCAAGTCGTACAATCCCCGGCGCAAAGTGATCAAGAGCACTAAGGCCGGATACTGGCGACACGTTCCCATGTCTGACGAGCTGATCGCACTCTTAAACGAGCTGAAAGCCCTAGCCCCTGACCGCCGCGAAGTCCTACCCCGATTCTGGGAGTGGACCAAGGGCCAGCAGGCAAGGGTGCTCAGAGCGTTCTGTGAGGGCATAGGCATTCCATCCGTCAAGTTTCATACTCTGAGAGCGTGTTTTTCGACACAGCTCATCAGGAGCAGCGTAGCACCGGCAGTGGTGATGAAAATTTGTGGTTGGAAAGACCTAGAAACGATGCAACGCTATATTAGGCTTGCTGGGATAGAAACGAAGGGCGCTACAAACGTTCTGAAAGTTCTTCCCGACGCGGATGTTGCGGCTCGGGTGGTGAATTTATTCACCCGCGAGAGCATCGTTCAAAAGCAGGAATGACGACGAGTGATACAATGACTTGTCTGAGTTCTGTCTGAGTCGAAGGTTAAAGCCTTGAATTTGTTAAACAGGCGGCGAATCCGCCATTACTGATCATGGGCCGACTGACCGACAACTCTCCGATAATCTTCACGGCCAAGGGTTTGACAAAAAGTTACCGCATGGGGGAAGTGCAGGTTCATGCTTTGCAGGGCGTCGACCTGACGCTCCGTGGCGGTGAGTTTGTAGTTCTACTGGGCCCTTCAGGCAGTGGAAAATCCACCCTGCTAAATATCCTGGGAGGTCTCGACGCGGCGACCTCCGGTGAAGTGTTCTACCGCGACCACAATCTCGTAACGTCCTCCGAGGATGACCTCGCAAAATTCCGACGTGAACATGTAGGCTTCGTTTTCCAATTCTACAACCTTATCCCTAGCCTCACAGCCGAAGAAAACGTGGCCCTAGTCACTGAAATATCCCGTAATCCGATGAACCCCCTGGATGCCCTGCGTCTGGTGGACCTTGAAGATCGAAAATCCCATTTTCCCTCCCAACTCTCCGGCGGGGAACAACAGCGCGTGGCCATAGCCCGGGCCGTTGCAAAAAATCCAGACATTCTACTCTGCGACGAACCCACTGGGGCCCTTGATTTTCAAACTGGCAAACGAGTCCTCGAAGCCATCCTCCACGTGAATAAAACCCTGGGTACGCTCGCCGTTGTCATCACCCATAACGCCGCCATCGCGGATCTAGCCGATCGGGTGATCCAACTCACCGGCGGTCGCATCCGATCCGATGAGATGAATACTCATCGCAAATCCCTTGATGAGATTCATTGGTGATGAAGGTCCTCAATCGCAAGCTATTCAGGGAGCTGAAGACGTTGCGCACACAGGCTTTCACCGCTGCTATTTTAGTGATCTGCGGCGTGTCCCTGCTTGTTTCAGCGTGGAGCGCCTATCAGTCTCTGCTTCAAGCGAAAAACCAGTATTATCGCGATTACCGTTTTGCTGACATTTTTGGGGAACTCAAGCGCGCACCCCTCGCCCTAGCCACCCGTATCAGTGCCATCCCGGGGGTCGACGCCATTGACGCAAGAATTGTCATCGACGGGCTCATTGATATTCCCGGCCAGGAAGAGCCTAGCGTGGGGCGCTTCATCTCCATCCCGTCCGGGAGCCAGCCCGCCCTCAACCAAGTTTACCTGCGTCGGGGGAGGCTACCTCAGGATGGAGCTGAAACAGAGGTGGCCCTCCATGAAGGCTATGCCCAGGCCAACCGGCTCCAGCTCGGGGATCAGCTGCACGTCCTCATCCAAGGACAGCGCGAACAAGTACGCATTGTGGGTATTGCCCTCTCCCCGGAGCATGTGTACGCACTGAGCCCCGCCGCTCCGCTACCTGACGACCGCCACTTCGGAATTATGTGGCTCAGCACGAAGCAGCTGGAACGCCTGGCACGCATGCCCACGGAATTCAACAGCATCGCGATTGGTCTCGATAAATACGCACTCCCCGATGCCACCATCGCTCACATCGATCGGCTCCTGAAGCCTTATGGCGGTCGAGGCGCTTACGGGCGCGATCGACAAATGTCGAACATGTTCGTATCCGACGAAATTCGACAGCAGAAAGCCTCCGCAATTTACAGCCCGGCCATCTTTCTCTGTGTGGCAGCGTTTCTCATTCACGTCATCAGCTCCCGGCTCATCGCCACCCACCGCGGCCAAATCGCCACACTCAAAGCCGTTGGCTACTCTAACAGCGAAGTCTCTGGGCATTACATCAAACTCATCGTGCTGATGATGCTACTCGGGGCAATTCCCGGAGTGGCCGTTGGCGGTGCCCTCGGTGGGCTTTTGGCAAAAAGCTATGAGGCTTATTTTCGCTTTCCCAGCCTGGATTTTTCTCTCAATGCGTACTCAGTATTTATTGGCATCACGGCGGGGATCATACCCGGGCTTCTTGGCGGCTGGACCAGCATCCGCTCGGCCTCGCGCTTAGCACCCGCGGAGGCCATGCGTCCTCCCTCGCCGCCCGACTTCCATCGTGGACTCTTCGGGCGTATGGGCGCATCAGATAAATTCAGCGCCCTCTCCAAAATGATGTGGCGCAACGTTCTATTCCGTCCACTGAGGCTCACACTCTCTGTTTTAGGCATGTCCATCGCGCTTTCCGTCGTGGTCATGGCCGGCGCATGGAACGACGTCCTTGACTTCCTCATGACTACGCAATTTCAGCGGGTACAGCGCGAAGATCTCAGCGTTGCCTTCATCCGCCCCGTGCCCACGGGGGGCATCCAGCAGCTTTCACGCATGGATGGCGTCCTCACCGTGGAGGGCTATCGCGTAGTTCCCGTTAGAGTCCGTTACCAAAACCATAAACGCGAACTGTCTCTCACGGGATGGCCCAAACGGGGGATGCGCCAGAGACTCGATGCCCAACTTAAATCCATCCCACTACCAACGAACGGCATGTTGCTCTCTCAGTTCTTTCGCGATGAATGGGGCGTTCACGCCGGTGAAAAAGTCCAAGTTGAAGTCCTCGAGGGTGAACAGAGAACAGTAGAAATCACCGTATCGGGCTTCACCGAGGATTTAGTTGGCCTCAACGCAGCCATGAGCATCGAGGCCCTGTGGCGCGTTCTCGGCGAAGAACCTGTTTATAACCTTGCCACCGTCAAGACAGACAAACGGAAGACAGGCTCACTTTACGTCAAGTTGAAGGCACTGCCCGTCGTAGCGGCAGTGAACTTGAAAGATGCGATGTATCGCGGATTTCAAGAGAGCATGGGGACCATGATCCGCGTCTCGACCCTCATTTTAATTTGTTTTGCTCTCAGTATTGCCCTGGGGGTCATCTACAATTCAGTTCGCGTTAGCTTTTCAGAGAGGTCTTGGGAGTTGGCGAGCCTGCGAGTCATGGGCTTTGGCAAAGACGCAGTCTTCAGGCTCCTCCTCGGAGAAGTGGCTACCCAAGTCTTCATGTGCCTCCTCCCGGGTTGTATCATCGGGTATGGCCTGACCCATTTGATCATGAGCACCATCCACGCCGAGACCTTCGGGTTCCCCGTGCTCATTCGGCTGTCAACCTATGCCAAGAGCATTCTGGTCATCCTGTTGGCACTCGCCATGAGCGCCCTCGTCGTGAGAAGAATGATTTCAAAGCTCAGCTTAGCGGAGGCGCTCAAGGCGCGGGAGTAATTGATCAGCATGGCGAAATTCGACAGAAAAAAACTTGCGCGCCTCAGCCTCTACGCCCTAGTCGCTGTTTGCGTCATTGCCCTGCTCTACGTCGCCATCGTGCCAAGGCCCATCGCCGTGGACGAAGCACGCGTCATACGAGGCACCCTCATCGAGATCATTAGGACGGACGCCGTGCTCCGCGCAAAAACGCGCTACACGGTACCTGCCTTCGCTGAAGGCGACATCAAGAGAGTAGATCTCAAAGTCGGCGATGCAATCAAAAAAGACCAACCCATCACGGAACTATATTGGGACCTCAAATACGAACCAGTGCGTTCTCCCCTCACAGGGGTCCTTTCCAAAATATATCGTGAAAGCGCCGGCCCCATCCACGGAGGGGAACCCATTGTAGAGGTGGTGGACCCTGAACATCTTGAAGCCGTGGCGGAACTTCTCACCACGGATGCAGCCCGAGTCCACTTGGGCAACACAGCCATCATCCACGGATGGGGCGGAACAGAGACCCTGAACGCCAGAGTTACTCGCATCAGCAAGGCGGCCTTCACAAAACAATCGGCCCTGGGGGTGGAGGAAGAGAGGACGGAAGTGACTCTGGACTTAAACGCCGTACCCGCCTCCATCATGTCGCGCGTTGGCAGCGGATTTCATATCGAAGTTGTCATCGAGCTATCCAGGCATGACCACGTACTCAAAGTTCCCGCCGGTGCCGTCTTCAGAGATGGAAAAAATTGGGCCGTATACCGCAATGTCGAGCACCGAGCCAGATCGACCCAGGTTTCCATCGGGGCTCAGGGGGAACAGGAGACTGTCATCACCAGCGGGCTCTCAGAGGGAGAGACCGTCATCGTGTACCCAGGCGACTTGATCAAAGAGGGCGCACGCATCAAGCCGTCGGCTAACAACAAACTGTAATCTATATTTCCTATGAGGTCCTAAGGATTTAGCAATCGCTGTCAAGTGGGCTCCGGGTCTTGTCTATTGCCTGAATAGATATCCCAATGATAATTTATATTTAATGCTTCAGCTATTTAAGCTCAATCGAATCATCTCGGCTGTATTTCTTCATGCAGTCATTGTTCTTGGTGGTTGTTCCTCCACTAATCCTTCTTTTGCTGAGAAGGATTCATTCCACCAAAGAAACCGTTCCGAGCACATCACCAAACCCTACGTTGTGCTTATTTCGATCGATGGTTATCGACATGATTACACGGATCGATTTAGTCCCCCGAATTTAACCCAGATTCGCAATGAAGGCGCATCTGCAAAAAGTTTGATCCCAGTTTTCCCTTCAAAAACATATCCCAATCACTACAGCATCGTTACGGGGCTTTACGCGGAGAATCATGGCATCGTGGCAAATTACTTCTATGATTTTTCCCGCGCTCCGAATGACCAGCTGTACAAGTTAGCGAATAGGCCCGCAGTAAGAGACGGGAGTTGGTATGGGGGCGAACCCATTTGGGTTACAGCGGAAAAGCAAGGAATGCTCACAGCCAACTACTTTTGGCCTGGTGGCGAAGCTGCGATTCAAGGAGTACGCCCGACTTACACGCTTACTTACAACGAAAGTATTCCAAATTCAGAACGGGTAAAGCAAGTTCTTGCTTGGCTCAAACTTCCAGCGGAATCTCGCCCGCATTTTATCTGCCTTTACTTCTCTGATGTGGACACCGCAGGGCATATGTTTGGAACGGAGTCCTCGGAAGTGAAAGAAGCTGTGACTCAAGTTGATGCGGCCATCGGCGAACTTCGTGCTGGCCTTGAAAAAACCGATCTTCCCGTTAATGTCGTCATCGTATCTGATCACGGCATGCAGGATCTTGATCCAAAAAAAGTTGAATACCTTGATGACCTCACTGACCTGACGGGGGTTACTCTTGGTGATCTGGGTCCTCAAGTGCTGCTGTACAGCAACAATAAATCCAAATCAGAAAAGATTTATGCTGACCTCCAGTCAAAGGGTAAGCACTTCAAAATCTACCGAAGGAATGAAATGCCCAGAAGGTATCATTACTCTAAAAGCATCCGAATTGGTGATCTCGTCGTCATTGCAGATGCTCCTTATTCCGTAGGCATTCACGACAATAGGTTTAAGATGCCAAAAGCTAACCATGGCTATGATCCTGAAACAAATTCAACTATGCATGGAATTTTTTATTCCTATGGACCCAATGTTAAAGAGAGAGTCCAGCTAAAATCTGTCAGAAATATTCACATCTATCCGTTGATTCTAAAGATGCTGGATTTATCGGTTCCACCAGGCATCGACGGGGACATTCGTGTATTGAAACCGATTTACACGCCATCGCCGCGGAGGCAAGGCACTCAGCTCTAAAGTTATCCAGCCGCGCCCGACATTTACTGATCATGGGCCTTACTTCCGCAGCTGTTCCACGGCCTGGGCGCCCATGACACCGGTGCCCCACTTGAAATAGCGCCGGTTGGCGATCTCGAAGAGCGAGTTCCGACCGTTGCTCTTCAAGTAATCTTCTAACTGTGCGTCTGACATGGTGGCCTCTGCGCCGCTGGGGCCTGGTGCGCCGCCCTTGCCGAAACTCACGCTGCCAGCGCCGGCAGTGCCGGCGTCACCACCCGAGCCGCCCTTGCCACCGAGCAGGCCCGCCATGAAATCCATGGGACCGCCGGATTTTTTGCCACCACCGCCAGCGGACGCCGTGGAGTAGTCGAGCTTGGAACTGCCTTCGGCAAGACCGCCGCCTTTGCCATCACTCGCAGCCGTGAGACCATCGGAGCCAGTACCGGCGCCACCGCTGCTGCCACCACCGCCGGAGGAGCTGCCGCTGCCCCCAGCGCTAGAAGCCGCTAAGGGTGCCGCGCCGGGTGCGCTGCCCGACATGCTGCCGGAGCTGCCGCCAGCGCCGCCACCACCAGCGCCACTGGTGTGCACACCGGAGCTGTCGTCGCCGAAGCTAGCTTTTGCTGCCGCGGCCTGCGCCACTGCGGCGCCCGTTTTCGCCAGTGGGTTAAGCTCCACGCGGTTGTCTTCAATGAGGCCGCGGATAATGCCGGCTAAACCAGTGCCCCCCGCGGAAGAGGCGATGGCGCCACCAGAGCCTAGAATGCCCAACAGGGTAGCCACACCAGGGTCCACACCCACGGCATTGTCAATATGTTGATAACGGGAAAGCTCCCCAAGTCGGGCCGCGCCAGGGTTGGCTGACTCGCCGAACAAGAACGATATTCGTTTGCTGACATCCTCCGCGGCGGTGCCGATGCGCCGCCCTAAAATAGGCCCCGGCGTGCAGAAATAGTGCCGCGGCGCCAGCAGCTTCAAGAAATCGCCGGTGCCATTCGTATAAACTTTCTTGATGTAAGACATGTCACCAAGCAGCACGATGTCACCATCACTCGCATCAGCGAGGCGGAGAACGCCCAGCACGGTCTTATTCAAAATACTTTCACCCTCAATGGGGGGGAACAGACTCGGGGCATCCCTCGACTGAATTGCGCCGTACTCATAATGCTTTTCTTTCAAGAACCGCAAGTTGGCGCCCTGACCACCGAGAGACCTGCTCACACGATCAATATTGCGTTGATCGATGTTGTAATAGTAGTCCGCCTTGAGTTGCTGCATAGAAAGCTCGATGTTTCTAGCGCCCTCGGGGTCGCAGATTTCTGGCCCACGGGCGAAGAACGGCCCGATCATGATGGGAGCCGCTTCAGTGGCGGAATACTCTTCACTGCCAAACTCTTTACGGCACACAGGGTCCTTCACTTGCTGAACCACTCCAGGTGAAGAATCAACCACCTCTGGTTCATCGCAGTACACAAATGCCTTCTGAGGAATAACCTCGCAGTCTGACAGTTCCACCACTGTGGGGTCTATGCCCAGCGGGCAGGGTAGCTTGGGGGTTCTGCCCCCGCAGCCAGCGGAGAGGTATGCGGCGAGCAAGGCAACAAGAGTCCGCTTGAAGTTCATAGCGACCTGCCTTCAGCCGCAGCGGGGGCCGCTGGCGCGCCCGGGCAACCAGGGGTCTTGGGGTTGAACATGCAGGCAAAGGCGTGGTTTCGTGGGCGGATGTGCAGCGGTTTGTCGCTGAATGCCGGGGAGTCCATCGAAGCGCATGAGCCCGAACCCTCCGCAACCAGGGGCTTGTAAAATTCATTGCAGAACCATTGCTTCATGATGGGGGCGTAGCAGTTCCGCCTTGTCGCGGCATCATCATCAACGCAATCATCTTGCGCCTCCACCAATGTTTCGAGCCTCTTAATCGCGAGCTTCATCTTAGCGGGATCTGTTACGACAACACTGAACGCAACCTGCGCGCGCCAGATGGCCTCACAACTCATCACACGACTCATCACCCGGATTTGCAGGCCCCGTGCGCCCTCCAGCATGCAGATGGCGTTGCTAGTCGCCTGGTCAACACCGCCGGCGGCGGCTTCAGCCGTGCCGCTCCGGATGCGCTCCACGAAATCACTGTCTGCAGTAAAATCCTGCATCACATTCCCCCCCCGGGCGCAGGCCACCTCAGGCACGCCACGGGGCAGAGTCAGCGCAATGCTGTGATCCAAATTATGCAGTGTTTGGTTCAACCCTTCGAGGTCGCTTGCCAACTGGCCGCAAGGCGACTTACCTGACTCATCGACGGTAAGGGCCATTTTCCCATCTCTGAGAACGTCATTGACGACTTCCCTGGTATGTCGCCAGAGCACATGGGGCCATAAGCCACGGAAATAGGCATACTCCAGCTGGCAGCTGTTCGGATTCGGCACGACGGCATCTAGCCTCTCCCTGCGAGCTGGGAAGTACACGTCATCCACTTTTTTAAACAAACAGGGCGTACCGCAACTCCAATAGTCTTTGAATTGTTTGCTGCCACCAACGAGGTCTTTGATCCAGTTGCTGGCAACCGTGTAACTCCGGTCCAGGTGGCCATTGGCATCGTTCAGTTTGCCTTCGCCATCGGCCAGATTGCATACAGGCACTTTCACGGGGGTCACCTGCCCGGTGATGACATTTTGCTCGCTGCCCAAATAATAGCGACTCATGGTCAGGACATAATCTTCCAGAACCTGGCGCGATGCGGCCTGGAATAAGCCGTCGGGGCCACCGAGCAAAATGAGTTTGCTAGCGAAGGCTTGATAGCTGGTTATGCCATTGCTGCACTTCAGGCCCCGGACAGAAATGGCGGTGTTGGAACGATCCAGACTGCCGGTGGCTGTAGCGCCCGCCATACAGAAGGGATTGAGGTCGAAGGTGCCCGTCGTCGTATAGCGGGCCATGGCCTCACTTTTGGCTTTGCTCGCCGTCTCAATGGCCCCCGCAGTGTCGTTGCCCAGCTTTTCAGCGGTGACCGCCTTGATGCCTTCGTTTCTGGCTTCTTTAACTATTTGAATCAGGCAGTTCAGAGCGCTGTCGGACCAGTCGCTGATGTTAGCCCCTGGGGTGATACCACACCGCGAATGCATATATTCATAGCCAGCCCCTGCCCTGAAGAAGAGATTTCTAACGCAGCCAGAGTAACCAGTCGCATCATACTCATCAAGTGAGCCCATTCTGCCGCCAGTGGCAATGTAGCAATTCCCGAACGCGGTCTTCAACTCGTCAGGAAAAGCCCCGGTGGGCGCGGGAGTTGTGGTGACCGCCACCCCCTCGGCAAAAACAGCCCCCGGCGCGGGCAGCAGCAGGCCCACAACACAGGCTATAGTCTGGCGTAAAGCACGCGCCCCCATAATGTCCCCCCGAACCCTATAATTATAGCAAGAAAACCAGCCCCCATATGATAAAATAATTATTATTTAGTTCGGATACTTACGGGGTTTTAGCCATGATCATCCATCATTTTAGACTCATATTCCTGCTTCTGGGATGCCCGATGTTGTTTCATGCACCTCAGCGCGTCCTCGCGTCGGAGACTTCCCAGGCCTACTCCAAGCACTACCAGGACTTCTATAAAGAGGCGTCCAAGTCGGGATTCAATAAGAATGAGATGAAAAAGCTGAGTTCCGAGCATCTCGGCGCCGCGCAGAAAAACAGCGCAGCTGTTCACAAGCGGGAATTCAACAGGATGTCCAAGGAAGCATACAAAAACTACAAACCGAGCCCAAAAGGCGAAGGCTCCGTTGGCAAGTCGCCCACCGCTGCGGCCCCGCCGAAACCCAAGTCCCGCGGCGGCGTCGGCCCCACCACGGGCGACATGAGCGCGGGGGCCACCAAGGGTGCTGAAAAAGTGCAGTTCGGGAAACCCGCGCAGTAAAAGCAGGACATCAACACAGAAATATTACTTTTGATATTCATGAATAAACAAAGTAGTGTTTTACCATGTACGCCCGCCGACTTGCTTTACCCAACCCAGCCAAACGTTCCTTTTTTATCTGGGGGCCTCGTCAGGTAGGGAAGACCTCGCTTCTGAGGCACACATATCCAAACTCTCTACGCATCGATTTACTAAAAAGCGATGAATTCATGGAGTTCAATGCCAATCCGAGCCTGCTCCGTGAGCGTATCTTAGCAACCAAAACTCGCTTCGTGATCATCGACGAGATTCAAAAAGCACCGGTGCTGCTAGATGAGGTACACTATCTCATTGAGGAGCACAAAACCGTGTTCGCTCTCTGCGGATCCAGTGCACGCAAAGTCCGCAGACAGCACGCCAATTTATTGGGTGGGAGGGCACTGCGGTATGAGCTGTATGGCCTGACGTCAGTGGAGATGGGTGAGGCTTTCGACCTGCAACGTATGTTGAATCGGGGCTACATGCCCGCATTGATTGACGCGGAAAGTGACTCCGAAGCCAAGCAGCTCCTCAAATCCTACGTGGGCGACTACCTGAAGGAAGAGGTTTTCGCGGAGGGCCTTGTACGCAAACTCACCCCCTTTTCCCGATTTCTAGAGTCCGCTGCGCTAGGCGACACGGAACTGCTCAGCTATGAACCCATAGACCGAGATTGCGGTGTTTCCCCCCCCACTGTGAAGTCGCACTACCAAATCTTGTCTGACACATTGATTGGTAGCTTTCTCCCGGCATTCTTGGATCGCCCCAAAAGAAGAACCATTGAAAGTCCTAAATTTTATTTCAGTGACGCCGGGGTGGTGAACATCTTGGCCAAAAGATGGCCCATCGAGCCGCGCACCCCTCTGTTTGGCAAAGCATTCGAGAATTGGGTGCAGCACGAGCTGCGCGCCTACTTGAGCTACACCCAAAGCGACCATGAACTCGCTTTCTGGCGCCTTACCACCCAAGTTGAGGTGGACTTTATCATCGGAAAAATGTTTTGCGCCATCGAGGCGAAGGGCACTGACAGAGTACGAACAGACCATCTCAAGGGCTTGGAAGAACTCAAGACCGAATATCCAAAAGTGGGACGGCGGATTGTGGTTTGCCTTGAAAAGAATGCACGGACCACCGAGTCAGGCGTGGAAATCATGCCCTACAAAAAATTCTCGGAACTTCTCTGGAGTGGAGAACTTATTTAGGGATCGTGTCGAAAAAAAATGGGGGCGTAACCCGAAGGCTACACCCCCACAAAGGACTCGTCCTACGTTCGAGACGAGAAGCCTGGGTTACCAGTACTTCTTGTTGGCGAACACTTCGCGCACGGTCTTGGGGAAGCTCCAACGGGGCTTCTTGCTGGCTGCGCGGGGCTTGATGGTCATGGGCTCGCCCGTGAAAGGGTTGGTGCCCTTGCCGCCCTTGCGGGCAGGCACGTCGCGACGCACAAGAGCGCCGATCAGGGGGAAGCGCACGCGCTCGCCGCCTGCGGCGGTCTTTACGGCGATGTCAAATGCGGATTCGACAGCAGCCTTGAACTCAGAACGCTTCACGCGAGCTTCACCACGGCGGGTGACCTCAACGGTCTTGATCACGCGCTCATGGAGGTCATTTACGAAAGAGTATTTCTTTTTTTTAGCCATTTCTACCCTCAACTTTAGTTGTGTTTTTGTATGGATTTCCGGGGAAAAGCCCCGAAATACATCGAAAGTGTGTGGTCATTGCAGGGGACTGTCAAGAAAATCGATGGGGTTTTCCCCGGAAATCCGATAATAATGAAACGCTCACATGGACTATAAATCGACGTTGAATCTGCCTCAAACTGATTTTCCCATGAAAGCGGGCCTGTCTCAGCAAGAGCCCCTGCGCGTCGAGGCCTGGAAAAAGGATCGCGTCTACGAACGCATGATCGCCAAGCGCAAAGATAAAAAGCAATTTGTGCTTCACGACGGCCCTCCCTACGCCAACGGCAACATCCACGTGGGCCACACGCTGAACAAGATTCTCAAAGACATCGTTATCAAATACAAAAACATGTCCGGCTACCATGCCGAGTACATCCCGGGCTGGGATTGCCATGGGTTGCCCATCGAGCTCGGCGTTGAAAAACAGCTGAAAGAGCTGAAAAAAGAGAAATCCCAGATGGGCCGCGTCGAAGTGCGTCAGCTGTGCCGGGCCTACGCCCGCGGCTGGATCGATCGCCAGCGGGAGCAATTCCAGCGCCTGGGTTGCTTTGGCGACTGGGATAACCCGTACCTCACTCTGTCTGATAACTACACCGCAAGCATCAACCGCGAGCTCGGCCGCATCACTGCATCCGGCGCGCTGTATCGCGGCAACAAACCCGTTTACTGGTGCCCCAATTGCGCCACGGCGCTGGCTGAGGCGGAAATCGAGTACGCCGAACACACGAGCCCGTCTATATATGTGAAGTTCGAGCTGGATGCGCTTTCCGCGAAAAAACTTAATCTACCAGCCGATAAAAAAGTCTATCTGGTCATCTGGACGACGACACCATGGACCCTGCCAGCGAATCTTGGCTTGGCGGTTAACCCGACTTTTGACTATGAAACGCTTGATACAGGCACTGAGCTGCTGATTGTAGCCCAAGATCTGCGCAAAAAGTTTATCGAAGCAACTGGAGTATCCGTCAAAGAGGGCACTGAACATGTGATTTCAGGCTCGGTTTTTGAGGGCTTAAAAGCACATCATCCCTTCTTGAAGCGCACATCACTGGTCATCCTGGCTGATCACGTCACGCTGGAGGCGGGCACCGGCATCGTGCACACCGCGCCAGGCCACGGCATGGAAGATTACATCGCCGGCAAAAAGTACGGCCTCGAAGCCTACTCGCCCGTTGATGCTCAGGGTCGTTACACGGGTGACGTACCCGAATACGAGGGCATGAAGGCCTTCGACTGCAACAAACTCATCGGCGAGCGCATGGCCCTCTCTGGCCACCTGATCAAGCTTGCCTTCATTAAGCATTCCTACGCCCACTGCTGGCGCTGCCACGGTCCCGTGATGTATCGGGCGACCCCCCAGTGGTTCATCGGCATGGATATGCCCCTGCAAAAACATGGCGGCAAAACCCTGCGCGAACTCGCCGTCACGGAAATTCACGCCACCAAGTGGGTGCCCCAGTGGGGCGTCAATCGCATTCTTGCCATGGTAGAGGGCCGCCCGGACTGGTGCGTGTCCCGCCAACGGGTCTGGGGCGTACCCATCACTATTTTCTACTGCGAAGGTTGTGGCGACGCCATCACCGATCCAGCCAACTTCGAGCATATTGCAAATCTGGTGGATAAGCACGGCCCGGACATCTGGTACGAGTGGGACGCGTCAAAGCTCATGCCCGAGGGTATAAAGTGCGGCTGCGGCTGCGCTAAATTCACCAAGGAGACTGACATCCTCGACGTATGGTTCGATTCCGGCGTGAGCCACGCCGCAGTACTTGACTCCAAGTTCGGTGCGGGCAAGGTGAGCTGGCCTGCCGATCTTTATTTGGAGGGCAGTGACCAGCATCGTGGCTGGTTCCAGACCTCCCTCATCACAGCCGTCGCAACCCGAGGCAAAGCCCCATTCAAGACCGTGCTCACCCACGGCTTTGTTAACGATGCCCACGGCAAAAAAATGTCCAAGTCCAAAGGCAACGTCACCGACCCCATGGAGTTCGCCAGCAAGCAGGGCGCTGAAATCCTGCGCCTCTGGGTCGTGCTTGAAGACTACCGCAACGACGTGAATTTCTCGTTGGAAACCATTGAGCGCATTGGTGACGGCTACCGGCGCATCCGCAACACGTTCCGCTACATGCTGGGCAACCTCTATGATTTCGACCCCGCCAAAGACACTGTTGCTGACGAAAAGCTCATGGAGCTGGACCGTTGGGCCTTGGGCCAAACCGCGGCCTTTTTGAAGCGCCTCAGGGGCGCCTACGAAAACTACGAGTATCACACCGCTTATCATGAGCTGGTGAACTTCTGTTCCAGCACGCTCTCAGCGCTGTACTTCGACATCTTAAAGGACCGTCTCTACACGGCAAAGAAAAACGCCATTGAACGCAGGTCATCGCAGACCGTGCTTCATCGCATTCTCACGTCCCTCGTCACCGGGCTCGCGCCCATCATGAGCTTCACCTGTGAAGAGGTATGGGCCGCCATGAAGGGGCAGGGCAGCGTGTTTGAGCAAGATTTCCCCGCATGGGGCGAAGACCCACGTTGGGAATCAGCTCAAACCAAAGAGCTCGTAGCCCGCATGGAGCTCATTCTCACCGTCCGCGGCCAGGCAAATAAAAAGATCGAAGAGAAGCGGGCCAATAAAGAGATCGGCCACCCCCTGGAGGCACGCCTTTCCTTGAAACCAGAGCAGGCCACCCTTGATGCCTTCGCTAAAACTGAAACGAATGGCGAGAGCATCGCTCGCCTCTTACTGGTCTCAAAGATCGATTTCGACGGCCCCTCGGCGGAAATCGTCGTGACCCAGGCAGAGGGCACCAAGTGTGGAAGGTGCTGGACTTACACAACGGAGGTAGGACAAAATCAGAGTCATCCCGAGCTTTGCGGCCGGTGTGTTGAGGCAATCTCATGAAACCGGCCCTGAAGATCAAGACTCTCGTTTTTTTCTCCCTCACCGGACTGGTCATCGCCCTGGACCAGCTGACGAAGCAGCTCGTCATCACGAGCTTCCGCTACGGCGAGAGCCTACCCATCGTGCCAGATTTCTTTAGCCTCACCCGAGTGCACAACACCGGCGCGGCATTCAGCCTCCTCGCCCAGTGGGATGCGAGCTTGCGCATCCCGTTCTTCATTGCAGTACCTGTGATTGCCGCCGTATTCATAGGCTTTCTCTTCCGCAAGCTTGATGCGGATGACATGAAGGGTGCCTCCATCTTGGCCTCCGTTGTCGGTGGCGCCGTGGGAAACCTCATTGACCGCATCACCTTCGGCTACGTCATCGACTTCCTCCATTTTCACTGGGGCGTGGGCGGTCCCAGCTTCCCCGTCTTCAACGTGGCCGACTGCGCTATCTGCGTGGGCGTCTTTTTCCTGATTATCGAGACCTACCGCAAGGACCAGCCCCCCGCCCCCGCGGGTAATGACGGTGCCCCTCATGCATCCGGTCCTGTTTGAGATCGGGGGTTTCCCCCTCCACACTTACGGCGTTCTCGTGGCCGCTGGCTTCTTGTCCGGCGTATGGTTCATGCGCGGCCAGGCAAAGCTGCTGGGCTGGGACACTGAAAAGGTCGTGGACTTTTGTTTCATGGCCCTGTTCATCGGCTTCATCGGCTGCCGTCTCTTTTTTGTACTGACCCAGCTCAGCTACTTCGCCGAACACCCCGCGGAGGTTTTCGCCGTGTGGGAAGGAGGCATGGTATTCTACGGTGGCCCCGTGCTGGTCGTGCCCTGGGCTCTCTGGTGGATGAGGAAAAACAAGTTTCCCCTCGGCACCATGTCGGACCTAGCGACCCAAACATTAGCCCTAGGCCATGCCATCGGCCGATGGGCTTGTTTGGCCGCTGGTTGCTGCTATGGCAAAGAATGTAGCTATCCCTGGGGCGTGCGCCTCAATTCAGAGTTGGTGGACGTTCACCTTCGCGGCGTGCCCTTGCACCCCGTGCAGCTCTATGAGTCATTTTCCTTGTTCGCCCTCTTCCTCTTCCTGCGATGGCTGTGGAAGCGCCGCCGCTTTGAGGGCCAGATCGCCCTTGCCTACTTCATGGCCTACGCGGTGATTCGCTCCATCATGGAAACCTTCCGGGGCGACTTGGTGCGGGGCTTCCTAATCCCCGGATGGATTTCCACATCCCAATTCATCTCCATCATTTTATTCATCATCGCCGCGGCGCTCTACTGGCGACTCTCCCGGCGACAGTCGCATCAGCGCCCATGAGACCCTTGTTTCTCCTACTCTTGCTACTGGCGTTTGCCACATCTGCCCCCGCACGCATCCTTCAGGATTTACAGGGTACCGCGGTCACCGTGCCTGACGCCCCCCGGCGCATCGCCACCCTCATGCCAGCCCTGGCCGAAGGGCTTGCTGACCTCGGCGCAGGGGACCTCATCCTCGCCGCGCCCGAGTACACCGAGCTGTCCTCCGCTCTCCTAAGCAAGATCGCGGTGCTGGGGCCCTATCCCTTCATCAGCGCTGAGAAAGTCTACAGCCTCAAGCCTGACTTGGTCATCGCAAGCGTAGATGGCAACGACCCTGCCCTCGTCACACGTCTCAGAGCCATGAAGCTGCCCGTGCTGGTCGCGGACACCCGTTCCCTCAATGGCATCGCCGACACCCTGGATTTGCTCACCGCCGCCACCGGCCGCAGAGCCGAGAAAGCCGTCCAGTTCCGCAAGGCGCTCTCCGCCAACATTGCTCAGAAGAACCAGCATCGCCCCAAACTCTTCTTACAACTGGGGTGGGAACCACTGGTCACCGTGAGCAAAAAAACATTCATTGGTGAGGCTATTGATCAAGCAGGTTTTGAAAACCCCTTCGCTGACGGAATGCAGGCCTACCCCAGGCCCTCCGTGGAAAAAGTCATTGCGGCCAATCCGGACATCATCGTTATTTGCCCCCTCACCCCAAATAAAGAAGAAACTGAAAAAGCCCGCTCTGATTGGACCCGCTTCAAGAACCTGAGGGCGGTGAAAACAGGCCGCGTCCATGTTATGCCGCTGGGCGTGCTCACTAAGCCCGGGTTCCGCGTTCTCCAAGGCCTGATGGAACTCAGAAAACTGCATGATCCATGAAACATAACCGCTCCTTGCCGCTGCTGCTCTCTGTTTCACTCTGGGTTGCAGGAGTTGCCGCAGCCCTGTTTCTGGGGGCGGCCTCTTTTTCTGATCCCGATGTGCTCCGCATCCTGCGGTTGCCCCGGACCATCGTCGCCCTGGGCGTAGGTGGCGGCCTTGCCGTTGCCGGTGTGGGGCTCCAGGCGGTGCTCGCAAATCCCTTGGCGGATCCCTACACCATGGGCATCGCGTCCAGCGCCGCCTGCGGAGCCATTGCCGCCGCTCACTTCACGAGCTCCACTACCGCTGCCGCCGCGGCGGCATTCACCGTCGCCCTGGGGTACCTCTCCGCGCTACTCCTCTGGGCTGCCCGTCGTGTGCGAGGCGATAGAGAACTCATTTTAACCGGCGTCATCGCTGGCTTTTTTTTCTCGTCGTTGGCCACGCTGCTCCTCGCCTACTCCGACCCCTCCCGGTGGACCTCTTCCTTCACTTGGGTCTTAGGCAGCATCCGCGCCGTGGACGCAGCAACAGCTTCGGGCGGCACCCTCATCCTCGCCCTGCTCAGCGCCATTCAATGGCTTCTCTGGAAACCCCTGGACCTCATGGCCGTGGACGCGGACCTCGCCATCACATCCGGCGTCCCCGTGGCTCGAGTGCGGTTCATCACCCTGGCCCTCACATCGATAATCACCGCCGTCGCTGTATCCTTCGCCGGCATCGTAGGTTTCGTGGGCCTCCTTGTGCCCCACGCTTTGCGGGCCCTGGGCGCCCATGGTCACCGCACGTTGATTCCGCTGAGCTTCATGGCCGGAGGGGGGCTCTTAGCGTTGGCTGACGGACTGGCCCGTGCGCTCCCCGGTGCCACGGAGCCCCCCGTGGGCATCATGCTGTCCCTCGCAGGCTGTCCGTTATTCCTCTGGCTGCTGCGGAGGACCAAATGAGACTTGAGGTCCGCGGTCTCTGGTACCGCTATGCGGCCCGAGGCCATGACGTACTGAGAGATACGAGCTTCTCGCTTGAACCCGGCTCTTTTTGCGCAGTCTTGGGGCCCAACGGCTCTGGGAAAACCACCCTCCTGCGTCTCATGGCTGGGCTCCTTCCCAAGCAGGGCTGCATGCGGGGCCACATCAGCTTTGGTGACAGCGCCATGCCCCCTCCCCGCATGGTGGCATACGTGCCAGGCCATTTGCATACGGCGTTCCCCATTACCGTTGAGGAATTCGTGCTCCAGGGGCGCTACGCCCACAATGCGCCCTGGGCCGCCGCAAGCGCCGGGGATCGCGAAGCCACTGCGGAGGCGCTTGCCCTGGTGCGCCTCAATGCCATGGCAGATGTGCCCCTGCAGCACCTCTCGTCAGGGGAGCGCCAACTCTGCCTCATTGCCCGTGCCCTCGCCCAAAAGCCCCGTTGGATCCTACTCGACGAGGCCACCTCCAACCTAGACCTCCACTACCAAGTGGCAGCCTTCAAAGTGCTCCAGGGAGCCAATGCCCAAGGTACTGGCATCATCGTAGTGAGCCACGATCTCAACATCCCCCTGGAATTCTGTCGCGAAGCCCTTTGGCTGCGCCACGGGGAACTCTTCGCTCGCGGCACCATGAAAGAGACCCTGAACGACGCGCTTTTGCGCAAACTCTATCCAGCGGAAGAACTCGTCGTGGGCACAAACCCCCACACAGGTTGCCCCAAAGCGCTGTATCGGCCTAAAACCTAGCCTCAGATGAAGAAGTCCACGGTGACAGCGTGCTCGAAGCCGTCATCAGGGTCGCTGCGCCTCTGATAGCCGTAGTTGAAGCCGATCTTGGGTGCCATCCAGGACCCACCGACGCCCCAGCCCTTGCGGCCCATGCGCATCAACGAACCACGGGCGAAAAGACCACCGCCGATGGTGGTTTCACCGCCAAAACTAAGCACGGAGAAGGAGGGGGTGTTGTTCCCCATGACCCGGGCGTAATCCACCATGGGATAAAGGATCTCTTTCAGGTTGAGCTTGAGACCCGCGCCTAGTTTGCGCCCCCCCAAGAACTTCTCTGCCTGGTTCCCCATGATGAGATTGTCCCCGGTGATACCGAACTGGAAGGGTAGAGCTACCGTCATGGGGTTGGGGGAAATCGTGGCGGACACGCCGCCGTCAAAGCCGCTGTCGCCCCCGGCGATGCTTTGATAGGCGGGGCGCACCTGATAGCGCTTGACCGTGGCCCCTACGGCCAGCCAGTCCAAAACGACCTTGCGCCCCACCCCCACGTGGATGATGTCGAGATCGGGGCGCCGCGTGTAAGAAACGCCCCCCGTTACGTAGGGGTTGCGACCGTCGATAACGGAAGCATTGAGAACCCGCTGGGTAGTGGACCCCACCGCGGGCTCCTTGTGGTTCAGCCAATCATAGGTGGCTGAAAGACCCTGGAATTCCTGAAAAGCTAAAGCTGAAGGATTTACGACAACGGTATCGGCTAACTGTGGCGAGGCCCGACCGCCCCCACTCAACCCCAAGGTCCGAGCGGACTGGAAATCAAGGACCTGAGAGACGGGGCCGGCCCAAGCGGATCCCGCCATACATAATGTAATAAATGTAATAAATTTATGCATTTCCGACCCCCAAGTCCCCTGAAGACGTGCTGCCTTTACTTTAGCCCAGTTTGCGGGTAAAAGGCACGCCCTATGCTGACGCAGAAACAAGCCGAGCAGTACCGCAAGATTCTGAACCTCAAATTGCAGAGCCTCAAGGTTGAGGTCAGCAAGGCCGACGCAGAGAAGACGCAGAGCGAAGGAGAGGCCCATGCGGACTGGACCGATGCAGCTACCCTTGAAACCAACAAGGATATCCAGCTCAAAATCCTCGACCGGGATAAGAAGATGCTGGAAGAAATCTGCGCTGCCTTGCAACGAATCGAGCTGAAGACCTTCGGTGAATGCAGTCGCTGCGGCGAACGCATCACTGATTCACGCCTCAAAGCAAGACCGACCACGACGCTCTGCATTGACTGCATGTCTGAGGTTGAGACCCTCTCCAGCCGCTACCGTTAACCAGGCTGGCGAAGAGGCAAAGGCGTGACTATTGGCCGCACCCGCCCTAGAGTGGCTTCATGAAAGTCCGCAAGGCGGTTATACCCGCAGCAGGCCTGGGCACGCGCTTTTTGCCCGCCACCAAGGCCATCCCCAAAGAGATGATCCCCATCATCGACACACCGATGATCCAGCACATCGTCGAAGAGTGCGTGGCCGCCGGCATTGAAGACATCGTCCTCATCACTGCTCGGGGCAAGGGCGCCATCCTCGACCACTTTGACTACTCTTTTGAAGTTGAAGAAACCCTGCGCGCCAAGGGCAAAGATGAGCTGCTGCAGGCTGCCCGCAAAGTCTCGCGGATGGTGAATATCATCAGCATTCGCCAGAAAAGCCCCCTCGGCCTTGGACACGCCGTGCTCTGTGCCAAGAGGGTCATCGGCGATGAACCCTTCGCTGTCCTCCTGGGTGACGACCTCATCGTTTCCAAAACCCCGGGCATCAAGCAAATCACCGATATTTACGACAAGTATGAAGCACCTGTCGTGGCTCTCATGGAGATTCCCAAAAGCGAAACCGGTAAGTACGGCATCGTATCGGGGAAAAAGCTGGACGATCGACTCATCAAGATCACCGATCTCATCGAAAAGCCCGCTCCAGACAAGGCACCCTCCAACTGGGCCATCCCAGGCCGCTACGTGTTGCCGCCGCGCATTTTTGAAATCCTCGAAAATCTGCAACCCGGCGCCGGGGGCGAAATCCAACTTACCGATGGCTTGGCCCAACTCGCACGGGAACAGGATTTTTACGGTTATATTTTCGAGGGGCATCGTTACGACACCGGCGACAAAATAGGGTTCATCGAAGCCACCATAGCCTTCGCCCTCCAGCGACCCGACCTGCGGGAAGCCACCATCCGCATCCTCAAAGAACAAATGAAGGGACTCTGAGTGGACGCCATAAGAATATCCCGCGGCCTCATCGTGGCCATCGCACTCTTCGTCGCCACCCCCGCACTGGCCTACCTACCCCCGAGTTTTTTCATTTTGAGGCAAGTAGCGCGCAAACAGGCGGACCTGAAGAATATCGTCATCCGCAGCCGCATCACTTTCACGGACGGCGGCAGCGCCACGGAAATCCTCCATGTGGGAGAGGGGGGCGTGGCCGTGCTGCTGAAAAACGAAGAGGGCAAAACCCTCGCTTCCGCCTCGCGCACCATGGGGGAAGAGGGTGGTGGCCTCCCCCTGCTCTACGGCCTCTCGTTGCAGCGCAACTCAGCGGCGCTGTTTTCGCGCCTCAAGGCCGCTGGCCTACCGCTCAAAACAGAAGCTCAGCTCTACGGCGAAAAAGATGAGAGCCGCCCCGAGCTGCCCTATAAACCCGAAACCATCGTAGGCCTTGTCCAGGACGGTGATCGTGTATTGCTGGTGGTGAGCCCCGACGGCAAAACCACCTCCGCTGCCCCAGCTCTGGTGGTGGACAAAGGCAGCCTGCTGCCCGTGCGCGCACTCATCCGCGCGGACGGCGGCGAAAGCCTGGAGTACCGCATCGACCAGCACAGCGTGTACCAAAATTCCTTTTATCCACGGCGCATTGAGGTGCTGAAAAACGGGGAACCATGGGCACGCATCGATCTCATCGAGATCAAAGCTGCCTCTGGCGGACTGCCCAATGCGGCCAATCGAATTTACGACGACGCGGGAGCCCTGTCCGGGACTCTTGAGAATTACATGAGATGGGTGAGGTAGTCGCTTCCCCCTCCGCGTCGAGGATAGTGGCGGACGTGGTCGTCCCACGGCCACTGCCCCAACCATTAACCTATGTCGTACCCGAGGAATTCCTCGATCAAGTGCGTCCTGGGGCCGCGGTAATAGTGCCTTTTCGCTCTGGAACCAGCGAAGGCTTCGTCGTGGATGTGCGTGAAGAAAAGTGCGATGCACCCCGTGAGTATGCCCTGAAGAATATCAAGTCCGTACTCGATGAAGGGCCTGTATTCACAAACCAAGACCTCGAGTTCTTTCGGTGGATCGCCGCTTACTACCAAACCACCCTGGGTGAAGTGTTCTTTACCGCCATCCCCAAAGTCATGCTCGCAACACCCAAAAGAGCGAGAAAAACTAGCTCCATCGAAGCAAGGGTACCCACCGAGACGCGGGCTCCTTTCGAGCTTTCCTCCGATCAGAAGAACGCATACAGCCACATCAACGCAGCTCTCTTGGGCGCTGTCTTCAAATCATTCCTGCTGTTTGGCGTCACTGGCAGCGGCAAAACAGAGATTTACCTCTGCGCCGTGGAGGAGACTCTGCGGCTGGGGAAATCCGCCATCATCCTCGTGCCGGAAATCGCCCTTACGCCGCAGTTGCGCCATCGCTTCGAATCTCGCTTCGGCGATCAAGTGGCCGTCATGCACTCATCCTTGGGTGATGCCGCCCGCAGGGATTTTTGGCGCGATCTGCGCACCGGAAAGCGCCGCATCGCCGTTGGCGCTCGTTCCGCTATTTTCGCGCCGCTTGAAAAAATCGGCCTCATCGTCGTCGATGAGGAGCATGAACCCACCTATAAGCAGGAGGGGAACCTCAAGTACCACGCTCGGGACCTTGCGCTGGTGCGGGCGCGCCAACACGGCGCGGTGACGATCCTGGGCTCGGCCACGCCATCCATCGAAACATTCCACGCCGCGCTCTCGGGTCGCCATCAGCTGCTTGAGCTCCGGGAACGCCCCGCAAGCCGCCCCATGCCCACGGTGGAAGTGGTTGATTTAAAGGATGAGCGCAAGGCGGGGTTACCACCCGCACGCAACCTCGGGCGACGACTTGTGGCGAACCTTGTGGAAACCGTGGCCCGGGGCGAACAAGCGATCCTATTTTTGAATCGAAAGGGCTATTCCAGTTTCCTCATGTGCTCGGACTGCGGTGAAGTCCCGGGTTGCGACGACTGTAGCGTGTCCCTTACGTATTACCGGGGCGCCGCGAGCCTCAAGTGCCATTACTGCGGTCACTCGCGGCAAGCACCCTCGGAGTGCGGCAAGTGTTTTGGTCGAAACTTCCGTTACATGGGCTTCGGCACGGAAAGCGTGGAGGCTGAACTGCGGGAGCTCCTGCCCCAAGCTCGCATTGGGCGCCTAGACGCGGAGACCGCCTCAACTTCCAAAAAACTAGAAGAGCTGCTTGCTGCCTTTCGGAGCGGCGAGATTCAAGTGCTCGTGGGCACCCAGATGCTGGCCAAGGGCCATGACTTCCCCAACGTGACATTGATCGGTGTGGTACTGGCGGAAATGGGGCTCCACATCCCTGACTTCCGCGCCGGTGAGCGCACGTTCCAACTCCTTTGCCAGGTGGCGGGGCGCGCGGGGCGAGGCGACTTGCCCGGTCACGTCATCATCCAGACTTATATCCCTGAGACAGCGGTCATCCAGCACGCCATGAGCCACAACTACAGGGCTTTTTTTGATGAAGAGCTGCAGATTCGGCGAGAATTTGGCTATCCGCCCTTTTCTCGCATGGCTCAGATCGAGTTCAAAAGCCGCAACGAAGTCGAAGCGCGCCGTGACGCGGAGCGTCTTGCTGCTTTGTTGCGGGAGTTGGGGTCCGATGAGCATAAATTGGACCTCCTGGGCCCAGCGCCGGCGGGAATAGCCAAGGTGGCGGGTGAACATCGTTGGCATCTGCTGCTCAAGTCGGAAAAGATTTCCTCGCTGAACGCCTTCTTGAAGACGGCGCGCCGCGCAGGAGCCCGCCACATTGATGTGGATCCCGCTAGCACCGTATAATCAAGGCTATGGCTGCAACTCCTTCGGACTCCGGATCGGAATCGCCGTCCTCTTCACCGTCAAACAGCACTTGCCCCGCCTGCGGTGAAGAAAACGTCCGCCTGAAGAACGTGAATGGCATGCTCATCTGTGACAAGTGCGCATCGAAAAAGTTCTCTTCGACCGTACGCAAGTCCATTCAGGAAGCCTTCGACAAGCAGCAAAACCAGATGCGGAAGGAGGCCTACGCACGCCGCCTACAAATCACCAAACAGGCCTATAACGCACTGACGCGCAACAAGCCCCTGGAGGCGGTCCAGCTGTACGAGAAATATCTGGAAGTGCTCAATACTCGATTCAGAACTACGTCCGAAAACCTCCATCGCCACCTCTTTGACTCCAAGAAGGACGAGCAGGAACTCATGCTGGTCACCGCGGTTTTCTGGGACCTCGCCCGCACCCTGGACAAAATCGACGGCCATGAAAACAAGTTCCGCCTTTACCTGCGCAAATACGTGGATTTCTCCATAGGCGCCAAATACATGGTCCTGTCCGCGGAAACCCTGCGCAAGTACATCAAAGACGGCAAGTGCAAGCACATCAAAGACTTTGAGCAGGCCCACGTCGCCCTGCGCACCAAACTCGGCAAATGCTTCATCGCCGGCGCTCTCTACGGGGAAGATGCAGCGGAAACCCTGCTCCTGCGCAAGCTGCGGGACGAACGCCTGGAGCCCACAATCCCCGGTCGCGCTTTCGTACGTGCGTACTATGCGCTGGCTCCGCTGTCGGCGCGCTGGTTCGCCTCGCGGCCCCGCGCATCCGCATGGGCCGCACGCCTCATCTCAGCGACAGTGCTGCCCATCGCCCGTCAGTGGATAACCGTACCGACGCGTGACGGCCGGAAATAGTATTTGCCCTCACCGAAGTCCAGCCAAAGGGAGAGCCAAACCACCATGGCTTTGCCGCGCACATTCTTCAACGGCACGAAACCCCAAAAACGGCTGTCGTTGCTGTAATCGCGGTTATCCCCCATGACAAACAGATGATCCGGCGGCACCACGATCTCACCCATGTTGTCATTAACGTAGATGCCCCTGTCGATCATGACCAAGTGGGTGTCATCGCCCAGCGGCATTTTTTCGTCATAGAGCTCCAGCATGGATCTGTCATAATCCCGGCCTTCCAGGGACTCGATGATCTCAGGCTTATTGACCGGTGTGCGAGCAGCGGGCGTATTATTGACGTAGATCACCTTGTCCCGAATGCGGATACGGTCATTGGGGCGGCCAATGACGCGTTTGATGTAATAATAGGACTCGTCCTTGGGGAACTTGAAGACCACGACGTCGCCACGCTGCGGAATATCACGCTGGATGAGGAACACGGGTTTATCAAGGAACACATCGCTGAAGGGGAGCCTGAGGCCATAAGCGAACTTATTAACGAAAATATGGTCCCCCACCAAGAGGGTGGGGATCATGCTGCCAGAGGGGATTTTGAAGGCTTCGATGACGCTGGAGCGGATGATAAGAACAAGGAACACCGCCACGCCGAAGGATTTAAGATTGTCGATGATCCAACGGCGACGCATGTTGCGGGCGTCCTGCCGACGACGCTCAGGCGTCGATGTAGCGTTTTCGGCCTTTTCCGGCATAGAATGGACGATAACGTAACGCCCCATCGAAAGCAACGGAATGAAGCTCCTCGATCGATACATCCTCTCGGAATTTCTGCGATATTTTTTCGCCGTGCTCACCATGCTGGTGCTCGTCTTCTACGTTGCTGAATTCCTGCGGGGAGGCGATGCCAATACCACTGCAGCGAAAATCCTAGTCTACAACGCCTTCCAAATCCCCGCGACTTTAGTGCAGATGACAGCACCCGCCGCCATGCTGGCCACAATGATCGCCCTTTCCATGATGAACCGGCGCAATGAGCTCATCGCCATGCAAGCCAGCGGCATTGGCATTTTCCACATCGCCTTCATGATCTTCGGCATGGTGTTCATTATTTGCTGCGTCACCCTCATTGTCTCCGACAGGGTATTGCCCCCCCTGGCCCGCGCCCGCACCACCTACCTGTGGCGGGAGATCAAGGGCCGCGAGGACTTCTCCCTGGATATCAAAAGCTCGAAGATCTGGTATCGCAGCAAAAATCACATCTACAACCTGAAGACCTTCGATCAGAAGACGAGCTCCATCCAGGGCTTTGGCATTTACCTTTTTGATCAGTCCTTCAACCTGCGCCAGCATGTGGAAGCCAGCACGGCGAGTTATGACAACGGAGAGTGGGTGCTGAAAGACGGCATGATCACTATCTTCCCGGAAGAATCCACGTTTCCCCTGAGTAAGCGCTTCGACATCAAGAGATTGAAGCTCCCTGACAGCCCCGCTGAATTCAGCGAAATAGAGCGCCAGGTTGAAACGCTGCGCCTCAAAGACCTCTGGCGCTTCATCATGCGCAACAAAGCCTCGGGGCTCAAAACCGATAGTTACGAGGTGGACTTCCACGCCCGGGTGTCCATGTCCTTCATCCCCTTGGTCATGGCACTGCTCGTCGTGCCCTATTCCATAAGGCCGCGACGCCAGGGCGCCGTGGGCAAAGACGTCTCGATATGCATCGGTCTCATCATGGTGTACTGGATTTTCTTCAGCATCTCGCTGTCCCTGGGGCGCTCTGGCTCCGTGCAGCCCTGGCTGGCGGTATGGACACCGTCCTTCGTATTTCTCGCGGCCGCCATCACCCAGGTTTTGAGGAAATAATGGCCTTGCTCACCATCCTCGAATTCCCAGATTCCCGCCTGCGCGTGAAAGCGAAGCCCGTCACGGATTTCGATGCGGCGCTGGAAAAACTCGCCAAGGACATGCTGGACACCATGTACGCCGCGCCGGGGGTGGGCTTGGCGGCGATCCAGGTGGGGAAGCCCCTGCGCTTGCTCGTACTGGACTCCCATTTTTCAGTGGAAGAAGGGCCCGACGGTGCCCTCATCCCTATTGATGAGCAGCCGCTGATTTTCATCAACCCCGTCATCCTTTCGAAGGATGGCAAGATCCAGTGGGAGGAGGGCTGCCTCTCCGTACCTGGTGTCTCAGAAATCGTGGAGCGCAGCGAACATGTCGTAGTGCGTTACCAAAGCCTGACGGGCGAAGAAAAAGAGCTTGAGGCCAGGGGATTTCTCGCGGTGATCCTCCAGCACGAGATGGACCACTTGGAAGGCCGACTATTCGTGGACCGCCTCAGCGCCGTGAAGAAGAGCCTCATTACGAACAAGATCAAGAAAGGTACCCTACGCCCCAAAGGCCGGGAACGCATGAAGGTGGAGCTATGACCAACAAACCCCCGTTGCGCATCGTCTTCATGGGCACCCCGGACTTCGCGGTGCCGTGCCTGCAGGCCCTCCTCGATGCACCGGAGGTAGCCACCGTGCTCGCGGTGTTCACCCAACCAGACCGTCCCGCCGGACGTGGCATGGAGCTCAAGGCACCACCGGTGAAGACTCTGGCCTTGGAGCATGGCATCCCTGTGCATCAACCAGAAAACATCAATCGCGGGGACTCGCCCCGGCTGCTTGCCGACCTCATGGTGGATGTGGCCGTCGTGGTGGCCTACTCCCACTTCCTTGGTAAAGCGGTGCTCAACACCCCGCGCCTGGGCTGCGTCAATGTGCACGGCTCCTTGTTGCCCCAGTACCGGGGCGCGGCGCCCATCCAGTACGCATTGCTCAATGGTGACATGGAAACTGGGGTCACCACCATGAAGCTTGTGGAGAAAATGGATGCTGGCCCCATATTGCTGCGGGGCACGATACCCATCCCTTCCTCCATGACCTGCGTGGAGTTGTACGGCGAACTCTCAAAACTGGGTGCTGAGCTACTCGTGGAAACCCTGCGGGGATTGCGGGACGGCACCGTCAAAGAGATCCCCCAGGACGAGACTCAAGCCACCTATGCAAAAATCATTAACAAAGAGGACGGTCGTGCGGATTTTACTCACACCGCACGGTCCCTCTGCCACCGCATCAGGGCGTTCACTCCCTGGCCTGGGGTGTTTGCACCCACGAGTAAAGGCGTAATGAAATTTTCAGCCGCGGAACCCGTGGACAACTGGCCCGGGGCGCCGGAAGCCGCAAAGCCCGGCCAATGGACTGCGGATGGAGAGCGTCTCCTCGTGAAATGCGGAGATGGCTGGCTCCGGCTCCTCATGGTACAGCTGGAAGGGAAGAAACCGGTAACCGCGGAGCAATTCCTTCATGGCCTCCAAGGCAAAAAAGACGAGTTCCAGTTCCTCTAGCCCGCGCCCTAGCCGCAAGCTCATCGCACCATCTATCCTTTCCGCGGATTTTTCCAAATTGGGTGAAGAGATCCGGGCCATTGAAAAGGCCGGTGCCGACTGGATCCACGTGGACGTCATGGACGGCCACTTCGTCCCCAATCTCACCATCGGGCCCGTGGTGATCGAGAAGCTGCGGGCTCACACAAAGAAACTCTTTGACGTCCATCTCATGATTGAAGATCCCGCACGCTGGATCGGTGACTACGCCAAGGCTGGCGCCGACATCATCACCGTACATCAAGAGGCGGACCGTCACCTCCATCGCACGGTGCAATCCATCCGCGATTTAGGCAAAAAAGCGGGAGTCTCCATCAACCCAGCAACACCCGTATCCGCGCTCATGGGGATCCTGCCCCACGTGGACCTCGTCCTCGTGATGTCCGTGAACCCCGGGTTTGGCGGCCAGGCCTACATCAAGGAGGCGGAAGAAAAAGTACGTGCGCTGGATGAAGCGCGTCGCGAGCAGGGCCTCTCCTTTCTCATCGAAATTGACGGCGGCATATCCCCGCTGACCGCCCCGGGCCCCAGCCGTGCTGGCTGCGACGTGTTCGTCGCGGGATCCGCTATTTTCGGCAAGAAAAACTATAAAGACGCCATCGAAGCGATGAGAGACGCCCTGTGAAAATCGATGGCAAGAGTCTTTCGCTGCAGGACATTTGGGACGTGGCCCATGCCCCCCCTGGCTCTCTCGACGTCGAGCTCTCCGCCCCTGCCCGAACCAAGGTACGCATCGCACGCCAGTTTATTTTGAAGAAGCTCAAGGGCAAAGAGGCCATCTATGGCGTCAATACGGGCTTCGGCTTACTCAGCAACGTGCGCGTCAGCACCGACAAGCTCGACGAGCTTCAGGAAAACCTCATTCGATCCCACTCCGTGGGACTGGGGCAGCCCCTTTCCGAGCCCGAAACGCGGGCCATTCTTTTGTTGCGTGCCAATGCGCTGGCAAGCGGCCACAGCGGCGTATCCGAGCAGCTCATCGACGCGCTGCTGGCCATGCTCAACGCCGGCGTACACCCCGTGATCCCCGAGCAGGGGAGCGTGGGGGCCTGCGGTGATCTTGCGCCCCTGGCACACATGTCGCTCACGCTCATCGGCGAGGGCGAGGCGACGTTCGAAGGGCGCGTGATGGATTCCGCGGCGGCGCTGAAAAAAGCGCGACTGAAACCGTTCCGGCTGGGAGTCAAAGAGGGGCTCTCCCTCATCAACGGTACCCAGGTGATGACAGCCATCGGCATCCTCACCTATCTGCGTGCTCGCAAGCTCGCGGACCACGCGGACCTCGCGGCCGCCATGACGCTGGAGTCCCTGAAGGGCTCTAAAATACCCTTCGATGCGGACATTTCACGTATCCGTCCCCATCGCGGGCAAAAAGAGGTGGCCGCCCGCATGCTGCGCCTCCTTGATAAATCCCAGATCATGGAGAGCCATAGAGGCTGCAATAAGGTGCAAGACCCCTATAGCCTGCGCTGCATCCCCCAAGTCCACGGCGTGGTGCGGGATGTCCTGCGCTCCGTGGAACAGGTCCTCAGGGTTGAGGCCAACAGCGTAACGGACAATCCCTTGGTATTCGCCAAAGAGGGGAAAATCTTAAGCGGCGGCAACTTCCACGGTGAATACCCCGCCATGGCCATGGACCAGCTTGCCATTGCCGTCGCGGAGCTCGCCAGCATTTCAGAAGAGCGCATCGCCAAGCTCATCAACCCCGCGCTCTCCGAATTGCCGCCCTTCCTCGCTAAAGACAGCGGCCTCAACTCGGGCTTCATGATCGTGCACGTGGCGGCGGCGTCTCTTGTGAGTGAAAACAAAATCTATTGCCACCCCGCCGTGGTGGACTCCATCCCCACTTCCGCCGACAAGGAGGACCACGTGAGCATGGGCACCATCGCCGCGGTGAAGTGCCGTCGCGTCGTGGACAACACCTGGAGCGTCATCGCCATGGAGTACCTCTGCGCCTCCCAGGGCCTTGAGTTTCACAAGCCGCTGAAACCTGGCCGCGCCGTAAACCGGGCCTATGAGCAGATCCGCAAAACCGTGCCTCCGGTGGACCGGGATCGTGCCTTCTACATCGATATCCGCAAAATTCGCAGCCTCATGAACGAGAGCCTGCTATGAGCGCCCAGATCGCGGCCTCCCACGGGTACGAAGTCGAAGTGGACTGCCGCTTCATCCCCGAGCAATCCAGCATCGAGGAGCGCCAGTATGTTTATGCCTACACCATCATCATCCGCAACATCAGCGGGCCCCGGGCCCAACTCCTCAACCGTCATTGGATGATCACCGACGGGTGGGGGCGCGTGGAAGAAGTGAAGGGCCCCGGCGTCGTGGGCAAACACCCCCACCTGGGGGAAGGCGAGAGCTTCACCTACACGAGCTTCTGTCCACTGCCCACGTCAACGGGGACCATGCGCGGCTCCTACCGCATGCGAGCCGACGACGGGTCGGAGTTTGACATCGAGATCCCGCAGTTTTTTCTTTATGAACCTTCGAGCATGAACTGAGGGGCGCTCCATGAAAAAACCCGCCACAGCCTACGTCCATGCCGCGGAACTCATCACCAACGTCGGCGTGCGTGCCAAGGGTGGGGTGGGGATCACTGAAGAAGACCTCGGCATCATCACCGACGGCGCTGTGGTGCTGGCCAAAAACGGCACGGTACTTTGGACCGGGCTCACAAAAGAAATTCCCCGAGCGCTGCTCAGGGGTACGAAGCGCGTGGACCTCAAGGGCCGCCAAGTGCTCGCTCCGGCCCTCGTGGACTGCCACACCCACCTCATCTTCGACGGCATCCGCGACGATGAGTTCGCCATGCGCCTCGCGGGCGCCACTTACGAAGAAGTGGCTGCTGCCGGTGGCGGCATCGTGAAATCGGTGGCGGCCACCCGGGCAGCTAGCGCGGATCGGCTCTATGAATTGGGCTGCGAGCGCATCGACGCCATTCTGAAGCTTGGCGTGGGCATCCTCGAAATTAAATCCGGCTATGGCCTCGATCTCGCTACCGAGATCAAAGTGCTCAAGGTGGCCCAGCAGCTCAAAAAGAAATACGCCAAGCGCATGGTGATCCGCACCACGTTCTTGGGCGCCCATGCCTTTCCGCCTAGGACGAAAACCGACGTGGAGCGTGAAGCCTACGTCACGGAAATCTGTGAGCGCATGTTGCCCGCCGTGGCAAAAGAAAAGCTCGCCGACGCCTGTGACGTGTTTTTTGACCGCGGCTATTTCACTGCCGATCAGTCTCGCCGCATCTTGAAGCGCGCTCAGGGTTTGGGCCTTCAAATCAAAGTCCACGCCGACGAATTGAGCCCCGCCGGTGGCGCCGAGCTCGCCGCGGAGCTAGGCGCACTCTCCGCGGATCACCTGCTTCAGGCCTCTGAACGTGGGCTTGCCGCCATGGCGAAGGCGGGCACCGTGGCAGTCTATCTCCCCACTACGGCGTTTTTTCTCAAAATTCCCTATGCCGACGTGACGAAAGCCCGCAAAGCCCACGTGTGCATGGCTCTTGCCAGCGACTTCAACCCCGGCAGCTCACCCACCTTCCACATGCCCTTTGTCATGACGCTGGCATGCCTGCACATGGGCATGACCATGCCGGAGGCCTTCGCCGCGGCCACCTTCGGCGGTGCGCGGGCCCTTGGGCTTCATGAAGAGCATGGCGCCATAGTCCTCGGTGCCAGACCCCAGCTCGCGACTTTCGACGTACAAAGCTACCGCGGCCTCATGGGCCAGCTAGCGCACCCGGGGCTTGGTATCGTGCTTTAGTCACAAAAAACCAGCTCGACGCCATGGCCAGCACCAGTCCGCCGACAATATCCATGAAGTAGTGCTGCTTGATCGTCAGTGTTGAGATGCTGATGGCCACGGACCAAAGCAGGAAAAAGGCGAGCTTCACTTTGCTCTCCCGATAGAAAGCGAAGGCGGTGACAAAACAGGCGCTGACATGCAGGGACGGAAAGGAGTTGCTGGGCTCATCGAGCAGATGGAGCACGGCAAAGGCCTGCCGCACCCAGGGGTTGATGTCCACGGGCAAAGGATACGCATGGCGGGGAAAGGCCGTGGGCCAGAAAACGAAAAAGGCCATGCTCACCGCCTGGACGGTGAGGAATGAATAAAAATAGCGATTACGCGTGTCCTCGCCGCGGATCAGCGCGTACGCGATGAAAAAATAAACATACTCGCTCTGATAAATAAAAATAGTCCAAGGCACCAGAGGCACGGCCAGATCCACGGCCGTCATCTGGAGATAGATGGGCGTAATGAAGTGATAGCGGTTGGGGATGATGTACCCGAACAGGAAGACGACGGAGCAGACCAGCAGGGCCGTCCATTTATTTTCTTCGTGGATGGGAACTGGCAACTCGTACTTCACTTCATCAACGCCCGGATTTTCTTCAATACCTCTTCAGAGGCCCAATCCCTCTCGCCTGATTCAGACCAGGAAACCTTGTGGTCCTTGCCCATGACGATGTTGTAGGGGATGGCTACCACGTGAAAAGCGGCGGCGAGTTTTTCTTCGTGGTCCACGTAAACGGGGAACTCCATGCCGAATTTTTTAATGATGGTGGGCACTACCTTCTCGGGGTCCTCATCTACGTTGATGGAGACCACCTCGAACCCCGAATCCCGCAGGGTTTTATGAAGCTTCACGATGGTGGGCATTTCCTCCATGCAGGCCTCGCACCAGCTGGCCCAGAAATTCACGAGGAGGGCCTTGCCCCTGAAAGAAGACAGTTTCACTTTTTTACCGTTACCCACCGCGGTGAGCTCCGCATCGGGCACTTCCTGTATAGAGGCGGATGCGGGCATGGGCGCGTCCCCAGACCGGTACAGCTTGTCAGCAAAGACCAGCGCGCCAAAAATGAGAACCACAGCCAATACAGCAAACGCGACTTTTCTGCCCATTCATCACCCGCTGCATAAATTCTACAATAGAGTGGATGCTTCGTCGACTCCGGCGCCGCCATAAGCGGGGCCAAGCTTTGGTTGAATACGTCCTCGCCTTGGTGCTGGCCGCGGGTATCGCCATGATGGTGGAGCGCATGACAAAGAATGGCATTCGCGCCCTGTGGCGTCGCATGGCAGCGGACATCGCCGCAGCGTGTCCGCCTGGGCAGGGGTGTTACAAACCAGAGGCCATACCGGACCCTTGAGGCTTGCCGGACGAATATCCACCGACTATCGTCACCCCATGACGAAAGACCTGATTCTTGCCATCGACCAAGGCACCACGGGCACCAAAGTTCAGGTGGTCAACGGTTCCCTGAAAATCCTCTCCACCCACAGCGTGGAGTTCCGCCAGCATTACCCCAAGCCCGGCTGGGTTGAACACGATGTGGAGGATATATGGAAGGCCACAATGGCTGCCCTCAAGGGGGCCCTCTCGCGGGCCAAGGCCAAGCCCACCCGCATCGCCGCCATTGGCATCACGAATCAGCGGGAAACCGTGTGTTTCTGGAGTCGTAAAACAGGCAAAACCCTCTGCCGCGCCATCGTGTGGCAGGATCGCCGCACCAGTGATTTTTGCAACGAGCTGAAGAGCCGGGGCCTGGAAGGGGAGGTTGCCCGCCGCACGGGCCTTGTCATCGACCCCTACTTCAGCGCGACGAAAATCCGTTGGGCTCTCGACAACATACCCGCGGTGAAAAACGCCTCCACCAAGGGCGATCTCGCCGTGGGCACCATCGACAGCTACGTCATTGCTCGCCTCACGGGCTTCAAGAGCCATGTCACGGAACCCTCCAACGCCTCTCGCACCATGGTGTTCAACATCGAAAAGCTCGAGTGGGATTTTGACCTCCTCCGCGAGCTCGGCATCTCCCCTGATTTGCTACCCGAAGTGAAGCAATCCGCCGATGAGTTCGGCGTCACCAAGGGCGTGAAAATCCTCCCCGATGGCATCCCCATCCGCGGCGTTCTCGGTGATCAGCAGGCAGCGCTTCTCGGCCAGGCCTGCATCGAGCCGGGCCAGGCAAAGTGCACCTACGGCACGGGCTCTTTTATTTTGATGAACACCGGCCCCAACTTGAAACGCTCCAGCACGCGCATGCTCACCACCGTGGCGTGGAAACTGAAGGGCACCACTCACTACGCACTGGAAGGTGCTGCCTTCACCGCTGGAGCCGCGGTGCAGTGGGTGCGAGATGGCCTGGGCCTCATCAAACATTCCGCAGACATCGAAAAGCTCGCCCGCAAAACGAGCACCAGCGATGGCGTGATCTTCGTGCCGGCCCTGACCGGTTTAGGCTCACCCTACTGGGCGCCGGACGCTCGCGCCTCGTTCCTTGGCATCACCCGAGGCACAAAGCCCGAGCACATGGCCCGTGCCGTGCTGGAAGGCATCGCCTTCATCAACCGCGACATCTTGAAAGCCATGGAGCGGGATCTCGGCACGCCACTGCGGGGCCTGAGCGTGGACGGGGGCGCCGCCGCCAACAATCTCCTCATGCAGCTCCAAGCGGACTACCTAGGGGCCAAATTAGTGCGGCCCAAGATCCTTCACACCACGGCTCTCGGTGCCGTGTTTGCCGCGGGCATCCAGGCGGGGATCTGGACGTCACTCTCTGATGTGAGGAAAACCTGGAAAAAAGACCGAGAATTCACGCCACAGATGCCAACCGTGGTGCGTGACGCCCACCTGCTCTCCTGGGAGCGGGCGGTGCATGCGATTTCCACGTTGAAACTTTAGACTGCTTCACGGTTCGCCAAAACCCGTCGACACACCGCCTCAGGGTCCTCACCGCGGGCGAAGGCCTGGAAGATGCGGGCGCTGGGGCGCGGCGTGCGCGCCATGGTGCCGTAATCCACGGCGACGAGGCCGAAGCGAGGGGCGAAGCCCAGGCTCCACTCGAAGTTATCGGTGAGGGACCAGTGGATGTAACCGATGACTGGCACGCCGCGATCCATGGCGCGCTTCATGGCGAGCACGTGCTCACATAAAAAACGCGCACGCTTGGCATCGGTGGCATCCGCCAAACCATTTTCGGTGATCATGAGGGGCCAGCCATAGGGCTGAAGGGCCACCAACAAGCGCTCTAAGCCCTCGGGGTAGATTTCCCAATCCACATCAGTCATGCGACTACGGTCCATCGGCGGCACGATCTCGAATTTCTGAGGAGCGGTGAAGCTGAAGCGCAGCTTATCCCGGGTGTAGTAGTTGATGCCGAGGTAATCCAACGTACCCCTCAACTCATCGCAGCGCTCCTCATGGGAGGCAACGAAGGGAATCGAGAAACGAATGACTCCCTCTTGGATGGAGCGCAAAGGCTGATGATTCCAAAAATCGTCCAGTGCACCAGCCACCAAGCGATCCATGGGATTCCAAGAATTTGCCGGATCGAAAATACGCACGTGGTGGGAGAAGCTCACCTTAGCCCCTGGAAACCGCTCATGGATGATGTGATAGGCCTTGGCGTGGGCCTTCAAAAAATTCGCCATCACCCGCGGCGCCAGTGCATGATCCCGCAACCCCGGCGGCATCATGGCGGCAACAAAACCCAAAAGCATGTTTACGTTGGGTTCATTGACGGTGATCCAATAATCGACGAGATCGCCGAGCTCCGCCACCACACGCCGCGAGTAGGCGGCGAAGAGATCGGGTATCCGTGGATCCTTCCAACCCCCTTGGCCATAATCCGCCACCCAAAGGGGCAGGGTGAAATGGTGGAGGGTAAGCATGACCTTGAGACCCCGGTCTTTCGCCGCCTGCAACATGCGACGATAGTGAGCAAGGGCCTCCGTGGAAAACTGCCCCTCGGCGGGCTCAATGCGCGACCACTCGAGCGAGGTACGAAACACCCCAGCATCAATGGAGCGCGCCAGATCGAAGTCCGTTTCATAGAGATTCCAATGGTCAGTGGCTCGCCCTGAACGCTCGCAATTCACGACGCGGCATTCTGACTCCCAGCGGTGCCAGTCATTGGCGGAGTTACCCCCCTCCACTTGATGGGAGGATACCGCGACGCCCCATTCGAAACCTGCCCATGCCATAGATGTTTGTTGAATCACCGCTCCAAAAAGAATCAAATGAGACAATACCACTCGGAGAGGTGAACCCATGAAAAGCCCCCTCGCAGTTTTATTGATCACTGCACTGTCCCCTGTGTTGCTCGTGTCTCATGCTGATTTCGTTCTGGCAAATGAAGGGCCCTGCATGGAGGACGCTAAGAAACTCTGCCCCGGAGTGGAGCACAGGGAAGGACGGGTGATGCATTGCCTGAGGGAGCACGAAGCCCAGCTCTCAGAAGGATGCAAAACCAAGATGGCCCAGCGTAAAGCTCATCGTGAAGAACGCCAAGAGATGCGCAAAGCCAAACGCATCGAGCGTGCGGAAAAACGCCTGGAACGCATGAAACGGCCCCAGGGTGTATCCCCTCAGTAAACCTTCACCACTCCGCCGCATTTGTCACAGCGGTAGGTCACCCGCAGGGGTTTGGCGCTAATGCCCCACATTAAGAGAAACCACCCCCAAAGCGTGTATTGTGGCTTGGGCCGCACAAAGGGGCTCTTTTCATCGTGGCCGCAGGGGCAAGTGGTTGGTGCGGGGGTCGACATACGCAAGCCCATGGTGGCATAATTATCGATAAGTATCAAACACTTACGTTGACACTGCCCCCCTGACACATGTCTAAAGTAAAGACGGGGGCAGAGGCCTAAGATATTGATTTTTCTACACTATATCTTGGCACTCCCCCTGCATTATCTCAGGGTGAAGGGAGCGCGATATGAAGATTCTGAAGAAAACTCTAATGATTATGACCCTCTGCCTTGCCGGCCTCGGCGGTGCTGCCGTCGCCTCCAGCGCCCTTCACCAGGCCCCCCGGGCTGCGGAGCTTCAAATCCGCGCCCATAAGATTTTCGAGCAAGATGCCCGTCACACCCGCCAGTACCCCCACAAGCAGCTCATGGCCCTCTCCGTTGCTCTGGGCTTTGGGGACCTGGACGGCGCGGAAGCTTTGATTCATAAATTAGAGCTGTGATCGCTCAGTAGAAATGTCCCGTTGAATGAATGCTCGCGCTCAACGCGGTGATTGGGCCGTATTGCGGCACTCGGCCCATGTTATAAACCTTCAACAA
>CAYHWW010000008.1:0-17150 GCA_964360145.1 uncultured Oligoflexia bacterium
CATAGCGAGTATACTGAGTGATTTTTCGCCGCCCCTGCTCACCCTCTTTCTGCAGTTCATGCAGATAGGGCCACACAACTGTTAAAAGCTGGAAAATAATCGATGAGGAAATGTAGGGCATCACGCCGAGAGCAAAGACTGAGAACCTCTCTAGTGCGCCGCCAGAAAACAGGTTAAACCATGTAAAAATGGTCCCCTTGGAGCTTTGGAAGAACTGGGCCAGCGCTGCGCCATCCACACCTGGTGTGGGAATGTGCACCCCCACACGGTAAACAGCTAACAAAAACAACGTTAGCAAAATGCGCTTCCGCAACTCTGGAATCTTTACAAGACCGTCAGCACCAGACATGAATTTCCCCGCTTGGTTGGCTCAACCTAAGATGCGTCATTCTTCCAATTGCAGCACCCGCCCTAGCGTTATGCCGCTCAGGCTTGCACGATCTCAACGGATCCGCCAGCCTTCTCAATTTTGGCTTTAGCAGACTCAGAAATAGCATGGGCTGTCACGCGGATAGCGCTCTTCACATCACCCTTGCCGAGAACTTTCAATCGGTCATGCTTGGTCTTGAGGAGGCCAGCCTCCTTCAACCCCTGCAGGGACACTTCTTTGATGCCCATGCGCTGAAGGTCTTGAAGATTTACCAGAGCGTACTGGGTTTTGAAGATGTTGGTGAAGCCGCGCTTAGGCAGGCGACGGAAGAGCGGCATTTGACCGCCCTCGAAGCCCGCACGCACAGTGCCACCGCTGCGTGCTTTTTGGCCTTTGTGACCTTTACCCGCCTGAGCACCCTGGCCCGTACCTACACCGCGCCCCAAGCGCTTGCGCTGCTTTGTGGCACCTTTTGCATTCTTGATATTTCCCAGTTTCAGCATAACTTCTTAGTCCTTTGTTTCTGACTTAGGTTTCAGAAACGATATCCACCATGTGGATGACCTTCTTGATCATCCCGCGCACGGAAGGAGTATTTTCAAGGGTTGCCTCTTGGCTGCGACGCCGAAGGCCCAAACCGTTAATGGTGGCCCTCTGCAACTGTGTGCAGCCCATCAACCCTTGTTTCAACTTGATCGTGATTTTTTGATTCATTTTAGCCATGATGATACCTCGTGTGCCAGATCTCTATTGGAAGAGGTCCGAAGCAGACTTGCCGCGGCTCTGAGCCACGCTTTCCAAGCTGCGCAGCTCCTTCAGACCATCCAACGTCGCACGCACAACGTTGTGCGGATTATCGCGACGAAGGGACTTCGTAAGAATGTTTTGAATGCCAGCGCACTCGAGAATAGCTCGCACCGCGGAACTGGCAATCACACCGGAACCTTGGGGGGCAGGCTTCAAGAGCACCTTGCTGGCTCCAAAGTGACCAATAACTTCGTGGGGGATAGTTGTGCCATTCAAAGGCACGAAGATCAGATTTTTCTTCGCCTGCTTTGTTGCCTTCTTGATGGCTTCAGGTACTTCGCTGGCCTTACCCAACCCAACACCCACACTGCCCTTTTTATCGCCCACAACTACGATGGCAGCGAAGCTAAAGCGACGGCCACCCTTTACCACTTTTGCGCATCGGTTAATATGAATAACACGATCTTCGAATTCGTTCTCTTCTGTACGATTAGGTTGCATACTCACGGCAAAGTCTCCTTAGAATTTCAACCCGGCTTCACGAGCTGCGTCGGCAAGAGCTTTGATCTTGCCGTGATAAATATAGCCAGCACGATCAAAAACGACCGCGGTAATGCTCTTCGCCTGGGCGCGCGAGGCAATCAATGCACCGACTTCCTTGGCACCGGCCAAATTGCTGCGGGCTTTGCCCTTTAGCTCTTTGTCCTTTGTCGAGGCAGCGAGGAGGGTCACCCCCCTCACATCATCGACAAGCTGCACATAAATGTTCTGGTTGCTCTTGAACACTGCCATACGAGGCTTCTCGGCGCTGCCGCTGAGGGTGCTGCGAATCCGCAACTTTCTCTTGAAACGAACGACTTTCTTCTCACTAGTTTGCTTATGTATCTTGGTAGACATATTATTTCGCTCCCGCGGCCTTGCCCTGCTTGCGAGCAATGACTTCGTTGGCGTACTTGATGCCCTTGCCTTGGTATGGCTCAGGCGGTTTAAAAGATCTCACCTTTGCTGCAACCATACCCACCAACATTTTGTCAGCGCCAGCAATGGTGATCTTTGTGTTTGCATCTACCTTGGCCTGAATACCATCAGGAAGTTTATAGTCCACGGGGTGGGAATAACCCACGGTAAGAGTCAGCACATTGCCCTTAGTTGCTGCGCGATAGCCCACGCCAACCACTTCCAACTCTCTGCTAAAACCTTGGCTAACACCGTGAACCATGTTGTGAACCAGCGTGCGTGTGAGGCCGTGGAGCGCGGAAGCGCCCTCATGAGCATCATCACGGGTGATTTTCATAACACCACTTTCCATGACTATGGCGACACCAGCCGGGAGCTCGTGCTTCAGCTTGCCCTTGGGGCCCTCTACGTTCACAAGACGATTTTTAACGTCAACCTTTACGCCAGACGGTATCTTAATGGGCTGCTTGCCTACGCGGGACATTTTACCAAACCTCGCAAAGATATTCGCCGCCGGTCTTCTTCTGACGAGCTTGCTGGCCTGTCATCACACCGGAGGATGTCGAGAGAATGGTCACACCAACACCGCTGCGCACCGCCACCATGTCTTGATAACCAATGTAGCGACGACGACCAGGGCGACTAACGCGACGCACTCCGCGAATCACAGGCACTCCCTTGTTGTCGTACTTGAGTTGGATATCGATGAAAGCCCGACCGCTCTCGCGAGTCAACTTGAAGCCATCAACATAGCCTTCATCGCGCAACACACGAACGATGTTGGCCTTCAGGCGTGATGCGGGGATGGACACATGCTCCAAACGGCTCTTGCTGCCGTTACGGATACGGGTCACCAAATCTGCAATAGGATCTGTCATACTCATTGCTGCCTCCTACCAACTGGACTTTGTAACGCCAGGGAGTAGTCCCTTGAGCGCCAGGCCACGAAAACAGAGCCTGCACATGTTAAATTTACGCATGAAAGCACGGGGGCGCCCGCAAAGCGGACACCTGTTACGCTTCCTGACAGCGAACTTTGGCTTCGTGTCGATTTTTACAATTTTACATTTTTTCGACATGATTACGCCTTCCTAAAGGGCAGACCCATTTCCGCTAAGAGAGTGCGGGCATGGTCGTTATTTTTTGCAGAAGTGACGATCGTGATATTCATACCGCGGATCTTGTCTACTCGATCGTAATTGATTTCAGGAAACATAATCTGTTCCTTAACGCCCATGGAATAGTTGCCACGGCCATCGAAGCTCTTGGAACTCAATCCTTTAAAGTCTCTAACGCGCGGCAATGCGACGTTAATAAGACGGTCAAGAAACTCGTACATGCGGGCTCGACGTAGAGTCACAGATGCGCCAAGCGCAATACCCTTACGAAGCTTAAATGCCGCAATGGACTTCTTTGAGCGGGTGATGCGGGGCTTTTGGCCTGTAATTAGCGCCAACTCATCAGCAGCCACATCCAAAACCTTAGGGTTGGTAGTTGCTTCCTTCAGGCATGTGCTCACGACGATCTTCTCGAGGTGAGGCACTTGCATGGCGTTCTTCAGGCTCAACTCCTTCACCAAGAAAGGAATAACCTTTTCACGATAATGCACGGCGAGACGTGCCGCCTTGGACGCGCTAACCTTAGGACTTTCTTGTTCCACTTCAAAAGTGTTCGCAGCGGCGGCGGAGGAGCCTTTTTTGCCACCGGTCTTCGGCACAGGGGCTGCCTTCTTTTGTTGTTTTTGTTCTTTTTCTTCCTTAGCCATGGACTAGTCCTTCATCCTTTATCTCTGAGGGCGTCAGATTTCGGTTCCGCACTTCTTGCAAGCGCGGGTTGTCTTATCGCCCTTTGTTTTCACGCCCACGCGAACACCGCGATTGCATTTAGGACAAAGAAGCAAAACGTTGGAATAATGGAGGGGAGCAGCCTTCTCGACCATGCCACCCTGCGGATTTTTTTGATTGGGCTTTGTAGCGCGCTTGACGGTGTTGAGACCGTCGATAACGATGCGGTTACGCTCGCGAAGCACACTGGTAACCTTGCCAGTCTTGCCTCGTTCACGACCGGCTATGATCTGCACCATGTCGCCTTTTTTAATTTTAGTGGGGGTATGCTTCACTGTTTGCATAAATTACCTCATCGCTCACAGCACTTCTGGGGCAAGGGAGATGATCTTGGTGAATTTCTTCGCCCGAAGCTCCCTGGCCACAGGGCCAAAAATACGTGTACCAACCGGCTCCATCTGCGCATTAATTAATACTGCGGAGTTGGTATCAAATCGAATATAGGTGCCGTCGGGACGGGATATCGTCCTACGAGTACGAACGATAACAGCCTTAGCAACGTCGCCCTTTTTCACCTTCGAGTTGGGGAGAGCCTCTTTCACTGCCACGACAATAACGTCGCCAACAGTGGCGTACTTTCTCTTTGAGCCGCCAAGCACCTTAATGCACATGACATTTTTGGCACCAGAGTTATCGGCTACATCTAATCTTGTCGTCATCTGAATCATGGTTGCTTCCTCGTCTACTTATCTTAACTTAGCGTGGACTTGAGCACGATGCGGCGCAGTGCCCAGTGCTTATCCCGGCTCAGGGGGCGACTCTCGACGATTTCAACGCGATCGCCGATTTTAGCGTCGCGCTTCTCGTCATGAGCCTTATACTTATTCGAGATGGTGATGATCTTGCCGTAGCGTTCATGACGAACACGACGATCCACCTTCACAACAATAGTCTTCTGCATCTTATCGCTAACCACGATACCGGTGAGAACTCTCTTGTGGCCTTGTTCATTGTTTTGTACTGTGCTGGTGCTCATAATTTCCTACCCTTGGGCTTTCTGCGTCAAGAAGGTTTTCGCACGAGCAATTTCCTGGCGCGTAGTCCGCAACAAAGCTGTTTTTTCCAGTTGGCCCGTAGAATGTTGGAGGCGAAGCTTGAACAGCTCGACTCCCAGATCACGAACCTTGATATTGAGTTCGTCCGCGGACAGGTCACGAGTGACCCCGCTGCTCTTTTTAGCCATTTTGAACCTCTTGCTTAACGATGACCTTCACCTTGAGGGGCAACTTGTGCCCCGCCAAGCGAAGGGCCTCGGTGGCTTCTTCTTTACTGATGCCGGTCATTTCATAAAGAATGCGGCCAGGCTTAATCACTGCAGCCCACTCTTCGACATTTCCCTTACCACTACCCATCCGGGTTTCTGCAGCCTTTTTAGTGATGGCTTTGTCAGGGAAAATCCTGGTCCACACCTGACCACCACGTTTTACATAACGAGTCATAGCCACACGGGCCGCCTCGATCTGTCTTGAATTGATTCTTCCACAAGAAGTTGCCTGTAAACCATAGGTACCGAAAATCAGCTCGGAACCACGAAGGGCTTTACCGCGCATGCGGCCCTTATGGTGCTTTCTCCACTTCACTCTTTTGGGAGATAACATGGTTAATTACTCGCTTTCTTGGTCTTCAAAATCTCGCCGTTGTACACCCAGGCCTTCACGCCAATGATGCCATAGGTTGTACGCGCCTCAGCAGTGCCATAGTCGATATTGGCGCGCAACGTATGAAGAGGGACGGAGTCGTCAGAATACCACTCTGTACGTGCGATCTCGGCTCCGTTAAGGCGGCCACTGACCCGAATTTTGATACCCTTGATGCCCTGCTTGAAAGCAGCAGTCATGCACTTCTTCATAGCACGTCGGAAAGCTACACGTTTTTCAAGCTGGGAAGCAACGTTCTCAGCGATAAGCTGGGCATTAGCCTCGGGCTTTTTCACCTCTATGATGTTGAGGAATATTTCATCAGCTGACATTTTTTGGAGGTCAACCTTCAGGGTCTCAACGCCAGCACCCTTTTTGCCGATAACAATACCGGGACGAGCCGTATGCACAGTGATTTTCACTTTGCTCGCAGCGCGCTCGATCTCAACCTTCGCAATACCAGCACTGGAAAGGCGATCGCGAATGAACTTACGCAGCTTGAGGTCTTCGTGCAGCAACTTGGCGTAGTTCTTCTTAGCGTACCAACGAGAATCCCAAGTTTTGTTGACGCCTAAACGGAACCCAATCGGGTGTGTCTTTTGACCCATCTTATTTCTCCGCAACCTTGATGCTGATGTGGCAAGTCTTTTTCATGAGGTTGTGCGCACGACCCATTGCCCGGGGACGGAAACGCTTCAACGTAGGGCCTTTACCAATCTGAACGTTCGAAACAACCAATGCATCCAGGTTCACCCGGCCCTGCGCGGACTGCTCATAGTTAGATACTGCCGACTTGAGCACGCCAGCGAAATACTTCGCGGCGCGTTTGCGTGAGGAAAACTTCAAGATGCCAAATGCCTCGTTGATGTTTTTGCCGCGAATCATATCGGCTACGAGCATCGCCTTGCGGGGCGTAAGGCGGATAAAGTAGAGATGAGCTTTCGCTTCCATTTGTCCTGATCCTCTTACTTGGCCGCAGGCGCTGCTGGCGCCGCCGCAGGTTTGGGAGCCATTGCCCCAGCAGGTGCGACCGCAGCCGCATCTTTCTTATCCGCCGGAGTATGACCATGAAAGGTACGGGTAGGAGCAAACTCGCCGAGCTTGTGACCCACCATGTTCTCAGTCACGTACACCGGAATAAACTTTTTCCCGTTGTGCACAGCAAAGGTGACTCCCACCATTTCGGGGATCACCGTAGAGCGGCGCGACCAAGTCTTGATTACTTTTTTGTCTTTGGTTGCAGCTTCGACCTTTTTATAGAGGTACAAATCAACAAACGGACCTTTTTTAATTGACCTAGACACTAATCCTCCAATTACCTACGGTGCTTAATGATGAAGCCATCGGTACGCTTATTGTTACGCGTCTTATAACCCTTAGTTGGCTGCCCCCAAGGCGTCCTGGGATGGCTACCGCCTGAGGTTTTACCTTCACCACCACCATGCGGATGGTCGATGGGATTCATAGCCACACCGCGTACTGTCGGTCGGATGCCCAACCAACGACTGCGGCCTGCCTTACCGATGAATATATTGTTATGCTCAGCATTGCCGAGTTGACCAATGCTTGCGCGACAATTCTGATGAATCAATCGCATTTCGCCAGATGGCATTTTCACTTGGCAGTATTCCCGTTCACGGCCCATAAGCTGTGCCACGGTACCAGCAGAGCGTACAAGCTTGCCGCCTTGGCCGGGAACCAACTCGATGTTGTGAATGAGCGTACCAACGGGCATGGCACCCAGAGACATGGTGTTACCCGGCTTGATATCTGCGCGATCGCTGGCAATCACAGCATCACCTACGCGAAGATCAACGGGAGCAAGGATGTAACGCTTTTCGCCGTTTTTAAAGCCGACTAGAGCAAGACGTGCCGTGCGGTTAGGATCGTACTCAATGGCAACGATCTTACCCGGAATCTCAAGGTTATCCCTACGGAAGTCGACGATGCGATACTTCTTCTTGTGGCCGCCACCGATGTGACGTGTGGTGATGCGACCGTAGGCATTGCGCCCACCGGAACGCTTCTTGGTCTCAAGAAGCTTCTTCTCTGGAGCCTTTTTAGTCAGCCCAGAGAAGTCGGCGACAGTGAGGAACCGTCTAGCAGGAGAAATCGGTTTGAATGACTTGATCGGCATGATTACGCACCCTGAAAGAGTTCGATTTTTTGGCCCTTTTCAAGAGTCACAAGGGCTTTTTTCCAGTTGGAACGCTTCGAAGTGAAACGACCAACTCTTTTAATTTCGCCGTGGCACACCATAGTGCGAACCCCGACAACCTTTACCTTAAAGAGGGCTTCCACAGCTGCCCGAATCTCAGGCTTGGTTGCGGTGCGACTGACTTCAAAGGCATACATATTGCTGGTTTCAGCGAGGGCTGCACCCTTTTCGCTGATCAGCGGCTTTTTGATGATGTTGAGCGCATTCAACGACATTTTAATTCACCTATTTAGCTTTGCTTCGTGTCTAGCTTGATCTTCAAGCTTTCCAAAGCTGCTTTAGAGCAGAACAACCACTCATGACGGACGAGATCATAAACGTTCACATTCTCAACACTCAGAAAACGAACGGTAGGAATGTTGCGGGAAGCGCGATGCAAGTTATTGTTTGTCACGTCAACCAAGACCGCACTTTCAACTTCAAAGATCTTCTTGATGATGTCGTTGAGGGCCTTGGTCTTGTGATTGCCTACATCGAGAGCATCCACAATCACTAATCTCTTAGCAGCAAGCTTATCGCTCAGCACAGAACGCAAAGCACCACGAACCATCTTCTTAGGGGTGGACTGGGCATAGCTCCGAGGCTGAGGGCCAAAAGTGCTGCCACCACCAGGCTGAAGCGGACTGCGGCTAGAGCCTTGACGCGCATTGCCAGTACCCTTTTGTTTGAAGGGCTTGCGACCACCGCCACGCACTTCGCCTTTTTGCTTTGATGCGGCGGTGCCCTGGCGAACGCCCGCGAGTTGCGCCTTGATTACCTGCAGCACAAGGGCTTCATTCACGCGCTGACCGAATACTGCCTCAGGCAGTTCTACAGAGCCTACGACTTGCTTCTTTAAATTTAAAACATCTGCTTTCATGATGCTCACCTAGCGACCTTTGCTGCCAACTGGATCCGCACAATACCTTGCTTGGGACCAGGCACAGAGCCCTTAACCAAAAGAAGAGCATTTTCGACATCGACACCCAGAACACAGAGATTTTGAACCGTCACTCGCTCTGCGCCCATGTGACCTGCCATTTTCTTACCAGGGAATACACGACCAGGATCAGCGCGATTACCAATGGACCCTGGTGAACGGTGACAGACGGACGCGCCGTGACTTTTCATGCCGCCCGAGAAATTGTACCGTTTCATGACACCCTGGAAGCCCTTACCCTTACTTGTGGCAGACACATCAACCATATCGCCTACCTTGAATGAATTAAGGGAAAGCATTGCGCCTTCCTTTAAGCCTTCGAGGGTCTTGACGCGAAACTCGGTAACGTAGGAGTAACCAGGATTGCCAGACTTCTTGAAGTGGCCCTTTTCTGCCTTGTCGCAGCGCTGCTGCTTTTTGGGCAGTAGACCAACCTGAACAGCAACATACCCATCACGATCTTGTTGTTTCAGCTGGGTGATCACCGCAGGCTGAAGATCAATAACGGTAACGGGCACGCAGGTACCGTCTTCGGAGTAAATCTGGGTCATGCCGGCCTTAAGACCAAGCAGCCCGCCGCGAGCGCCCTGCAGGACCACAGCGTCCCGGGGCTGGCCATCCTCGTTTGTATTTTTAACCTGTTCACTCATTTTCTCTTGGTCCTCATTACCGTAAGTTGGAAAGAGCCCAATCGTTCCCATGGGGTCAAACCACTTTTACGTCTGAATTATTTTTTGGCGACGAAAACCCAGAGAGGGGGGATTCGCGTTACAGCACCACTTACATTTCCTGAGCACGTCAGGGGCCTGCAAGCTGCATCCGTAGACACGATGAGGTGTTTAGCGGAAGGTTGTTGGGGCGTGTTACTATGACTTGATCTCGACGTCAACACCAGCCGACAGGTCAAGCTTCATTAGGCTATCAATGGTCTGCTGGGTTGGCTCCAGGATGTCAATGAGGCGCTTATGCGTTCTCACCTCGAACTGCTCCCTGGACTTTTTATCGATGTGCGGGGACCTTAACACTGTATATTTATTAATCACAGTGGGCAGGGGGATGGGCCCTCTGACCTTAGCTCCCGTACGCTTGGCTGTGTTCACGATTTCCCAGACCGACTGATCTAGAACTTCGTGGTCAAAAGCCTTTAATTTAATTCGGATTTTATGATCCATAATTCCGTGTTTCTTAGTTGTTTCTCTCAATTTGAATTGAGCGGATTAGGGTACTTAGCACCACGTCCAAGTAAAGTTAACAAAAAAATGGTGATTTAAGCGTACCCAAAGGACTTTAGGACTTCGCGTGCAACCTGTGGGGGTACGGGCTCATAGTGAGAGGGTTCCATGCTGTAGCTAGCCCTACCCTGGCTGAGGGATCTCAGAGCGGTTGAATAGCCAAACATCGCTGCCAAGGGTAGCTGGGCTTTAATCATCTGCGCTGTGCCCTTCAGTGCCATACTCAGGATCTTGCCCCGGCGGCTATTGAGGTCGCCAATGACGTCACCCATATAGTTTTCCGGGCAGGTAACTTCGCAATTCATGATGGGCTCAAGCAAAACTGGTGATGCTTTGATGGCGCCTTCCCGCAATGCCATAGATGCAGCGATCTTATAAGCTAATTCAGTTGAATTTGTATCGCTGTACTTTGAGCTTAAAAGCTTCGCTTTGAAATCAACGACAGGATACCCGCCCAAGGCGCCGCTGAATGCGGCTTCATGAAGGCCTTGCTTTACAGCGTCTGCAAATTTCTTTGGCAATAGTTCGGGCGGCACTGCGTTCTCAAAAACCATACCCTCGCCGCGAGGTACGGGTGAAAACTCGATGACACAATGACCGAACTGGTCCTTACCTGAGATAGGCTTCAGGAATTCGATCTCAACTTTTTGAGTTGAAGTAATGGTTTCTTTGTACGCCACCTGCGGCTTGCCCACATTGGCATCAACCTTGAACTCGCGCAGCATACGATCGACTATGATTTCAAGGTGCAGCTCACCCATGCCAGACAACACCATCTGACCGGTTTCGGCGTCTATTCTCACCCGGAGTGAAGGATCTTCGAGGCCCAACCTCTGTAAAGAAGTGGCAAGCTTTTCTTGATCCGCCATGGTTTTTGGTTCCACTGTGACCGTAATCACAGGCTCGGGGTATTCAATCTTTTCAAGAAGAATATGATGTTTGTCAGAACAAAGGGTGTCGCCAGTCACCGCGAGACGTAGCCCCACAACGGCGGCGATCTCACCGCATTGGATTTGTTCCACTTCTTGGCGCTTATTGGCGTGCATCAAAACAAGCTTAGCAATGCGTTCGCGCTTGCTCTTGCTGGCGTTGAAAACGGTTTCACCATTTCTCATAGTGCCGGAGTAAACCCGGACATAAGCAATTTGGCCCACAAAGGGGTCTGTAGCGATTTTGAAGACGAGGGCGGAAAGGGGCTCTGAAGGGTCCGTTTTCCTCGTCAAAACCTTGCTTTCGTCTTCGGGGTCAATGCCTGTGATGGGCGGCACATCCAAAGGTGACGGCAAATATGCAACCACTGCATCGAGCAAGGGCTGGACCGCCCTGTTCTTGAATGCGGCACCACAGAAAACCGCGGTAATTTTGAGGCCAATGGTAGCACTACGGCCTGCAGCGATGATTTCTTCTGGGGAGATACTCTCACCGGAGAGATATTTATCAAGGAGCTGCTCATTCTGGTCAGCCACTGCTTCAATGAGCTTTTCACGGTACTCTTTATATTGCTCGACGTACTCAGCGGGTATGCTCAGAGTGTTAAAGCTCTCCCCTGCCCCTTCGCTGGTCCATTGCAAAAATTTACCTGCGACCAAATCAATGACGCCAACAAAGTCCGCGCCTGAGCCCACAGGAATCTGGAATGCCACCGGCGCAGCCTTGAGCTTTTCACGCATCTGCTCGATGCAGCCAAAAAAATCCGCCCCTACACGATCCATCTTGTTGATGAAAGCAATGCGCGGGACATGATGTTTATTAGCCTGTCCCCATACTGTTTCCGACTGTGGTTCCACCCCGCCCACTGCGCAAAAAACCATAATTGCGCCATCGAGTACCCGAAGACTACGCTCCACTTCGATGGTGAAGTCCACGTGTCCCGGCGTATCAATCAGATTGATACGGTGGTCATGCCAAAAACAAGTGGTCGCGGCAGCAGTGATGGTAATACCGCGCTCTTGCTCTTGGGGCATCCAGTCCATGGTAGCAGTGCCCTCATGAACCTCACCTAGCTTGTGAGTTTTGCCCGTATAATAAAGAATCCGCTCAGTGGTCGTCGTCTTACCGGCATCAATGTGCGCCATGACACCGATGTTACGAGTCTTATTCAGAGGATAGTTCATTACCAGCGGTAATGGGCAAACGCTTTGTTGGCTTCAGCCATTTTATGAACGTCTTCACGTTTCTTCACTGCAGCACCGCGATTAGCAACAGCATCGAGGATTTCTGCGGCGAGCTTTTCTTCAAATGACTTCTCGTTGCGGCCACGTGCATATTCGATGAGCCAGCGGCTGGCCAAAGACTGACGACGGGACGGCTTTACTTCAACGGGCACTTGGTATGTGGCGCCACCAACTCGGCGGGACTTCACTTCTAAAGCAGGCTTCAGGTTTTCCAATGCCTTCTTGAACATCTTGAGAGGATCGTCGTTGGACTTCAGCTTAACGATATCCATCGACTTGTAGAACAGCTTCTCGGCGAGGCCCCGCTTACCGGAGTCCATCATGGAGTTAATGAACTTGGATACAACAACGTCGTTGTACTTGGGGTCGGGGAGAATTTCTTCTCTTTTTGTAATACTTTTTCTGCCCATTTTTCTCTCTTTAGTTCTGTCTCAGAAGATCAATTAAGATGCTTTGGTGGGGCGCTTGGCGCCATACTTGGAACGGCTTTGCTTGCGGTTAGCAACGCCTTGTGTGTCAAGGGTGCCGCGCACAGTGTGATAACGAACACCAGGTAGATCCTTCACCCGACCACCGCGAATGAGCACAATGGAGTGTTCTTGCAAGTTGTGGCCGACACCAGGAATGTACGACGTCACTTCGTAGCCATTGGTCAGCTTCACGCGGCAAACCTTGCGGAGAGCGGAGTTGGGCTTCTTAGGGGTCGTCGTATACACGCGGGTACAAACACCGCGACGCTGAGGGCAGTTTTGCAGTGCGGGGGAAGAAGTCTTCCAATCGCCGCTTTTACGTCCACTGCGCACTAGTTGGTTAATCGTAGGCATCCGTTACTTTCCTTCTAAAACGTGTTGAGGCTTATACTGAATTGAATGAATGGGGTCAACAGCTCAGATTGTGGCATCCAAGGATTCCACAGGGACCACCATAGGCCGTTCCTCAACCTTGGTTTCCACGGGTTCCGCCACATTCTCCACGGCCAACTTCTTGTATTTCATGAGGCCTGTGCCCGCAGGGATCAAGCGACCCATGATGACGTTTTCCTTAAGACCACGGAGGTAGTCCACCTTACCAGCGATGCTGGACTCGGTAAGGACCTTGGTGGTTTCTTGGAACGAAGCAGCAGAAATGAAACTGTCAGTGGTGAGTGACGCCTTGGTAATACCCAACAGCAGAGGCTCTGCTGTAGCAGGAGTGCCACTTTGGGCCACAACCCTGGCGTTTTCCTCTTCAAATTCGCGCTTATCTACTTGTTCGCCCACCAAGAAGTTGGTGTCAGCAACATCTTGAATACGAACCTTGCGTAGCATCTGACGCACAATCACTTCGATGTGCTTATCGTTAATTTTCACACCCTGCAAACGGTATACTTCTTGGACTTCATCTACGAGGTACTTGGCCAAGGCCCTTTCGCCTTTAACCCGCAAGATGTCATGCGGATTCACTGTACCACCAATCAGAGGATCCCCTGCCTTCAGGTAATCTCCCTCGTTGACACTCAAGTGCTTGCCCTTACCAATGAGATACTCTTTGGGCTCACCGACATCTGGAGTGACCAAGACCTTGCGCTTACCCTTGGTGTCCTTACCAAAGGAAATGATACCATCGACCTCAGATATTATTGCGGAATCCTTGGGCTTCCGAGCTTCGAATAGCTCAGCAACACGAGGCAAACCGCCTGTGATGTCCTTAGTCTTCGTTGTCTCACGGTGGATCTTCGCAATCACATCGCCGGCGTGAACCCTGTCACCATCCAGAATAATGACGTTGGCGCCTACAGGGATCATGTACCTAGCCAAACGGGCGGTAGCAGGGATCTTGAGCACATCACCATTGTCGTCCACGATGAGGACTTTGGGACGCTTGTCCGTAGACTTGGAGTCAACAATCACCTTGTGAGAGAGGCCCGTCACGGGGTCAACCTGCTCTTGCATGGTATTGCCTTCTTCAATGTCCTCAAACTTAATGGTGCCGGAAGCTTCCGTTATGATGGGAGTAGAGTACGGATCCCACTCGGCAATCATCTGGCCCTTTTCGACCTTGTCGCCGTCCTTCACCAAGAGCTTGGCGCCGTAGACGATGGAGTAACGCTCGCGTTCGCGATTGTTGTCGTCGACGATGGTCAATTCGCCGTTGCGGCTCATGACAGCAAGGTGGCCTTCCTTATTGGGAACGGTAGTCAGGTTGCTGAAGCGGGCACGGCCCTTCATCTTCACTTCGATGCTGGACTGCTCCACGCGACGGGCAGCAGCACCACCGATGTGGAAGGTACGCATGGTCAGCTGGGTACCGGGTTCGCCGATAGATTGTGCGGCAATAACGCCCACAGCCTCACCAAGGCTTACCAACCGGCCACGAGCCAAGTCACGACCATAGCACTGAGCGCAAGCGCCAATTTCTGCCTGACATGTGAGCACAGAGCGGATCTTGACGCGGTCGAGTCCAGATTCTTCGATCTTCCTCAGGCTTTCTTCGCTGATCAAGCCCCCAGCCTTCACAATGACTTCGCTGGTCACAGGATCGATCACATCATCCACCACTACACGGCCCAGTATGCGATCGCCCATCTTCTCAATGATTTCGCCACCTTCGATGAGAGCCGTAGCATAAATACCGTCGAGGGTGCCACAATCGGGCTCATTGATGACAACATCTTGGGACACGTCAACAAGACGACGGGTGAGGTAACCGGAATTTGCAGTCTTCAATGCCGTATCAGCCAAACCCTTACGAGCGCCGTGGGTGGAGATGAAGTATTGCAACACACTCAAACCTTCACGAAAGTTTGCTGTGATGGGAGTCTCGATGATCTCGCCAGAGGGCTTGGCCATCAAGCCGCGCATTCCAGCCAATTGACGGATCTGCGCATTACTGCCGCGAGCACCGGAGTCGGCCATGATGAAGATGCTGTTGAAGGACGGAATGGTGACTTCTTCACCATTGGGGCCCTTGAGCTTTTGAGTGCTCAATTTCTTCATCATAAAGGATGCAATCTGCTCTGATGTTTGTGCCCAGATGTCGATCACTTTGTTGTAGCGCTCGCCGTCGGTGATAAGACCGTCGATGTATTGGTTCTCGATTTCTTGGATCTGAGCGTAAGCCTTTTGAAGCAGTTCACCCTTCTCATCGGGCATCAACATGTCGTCGATGCAGATGGAGATGCCGGCGCGCATGGCCATTTTGAAGCCAGTGCTCATCAGCTGGTCAGCGAGAACCACGGTCTTCTTGCTGCCTGCAATGCGGTAGCAAGTGTCAATGAGTTCAGCTAATTGCTTCTTGTCCATGACCTTGTTGTAGGTTTGGAAGGGGATCTCAATGGGAACGACGTCACACAAGAGTACCCGGCCAACGGTCGTTTCAACAAGCTTGCCACGAACGCGGCACTTGATCTTGGCTTGAAGATGAATTTCACCAATGCTGTAAGCAAAGGACACTTCTTCTGATGAAGCAAACACGCGACCTTCGCCCTTGGTAAAGGGACGCTCACGAGTCATATAATACAACCCGAGAACGATATCCTGAGAAGGAACGATGATGGGCTTACCATGGGCTGGCGACAGAATATTGTTCGTCGACATCATCAGCACACGGGCTTCGATTTGAGCCTCGATGGACAATGGCACGTGAACAGCCATTTGATCGCCGTCGAAGTCGGCATTGAACGCTGTACAAACGAGAGGATGGAGCTGAATGGCCTTCCCCTCGATGAGCACGGGCTCAAAAGCTTGAAAACCCAAGCGGTGCAGCGTCGGGGCACGGTTTAGCATGACGGGGTGCTCTTTCACAACTTCGTCAAGGATATCCCATACTTCTTGGCGCTGCTTCTCCACCATCTTCTTGGCGCTCTTGATGGTCGTGACATAGCCGTACTCAATGAGCTTGTTGTAAATGAAAGGTTTGAAAAGTTCCAAGGCCATCTGCTTGGGCAGACCGCACTGGTGGAGTCTCAACTCAGGGCCGACCACGATTACGGAACGACCAGAGTAATCCACCCGCTTGCCAAGAAGATTCTGACGGAAGCGGCCTTGCTTACCCTTCAGCATGTCGGAAAGAGAACGCAGGGGGCGCTTGTTGGGACCGGTGAAGGTCTTACCACGGCGACCATTATCAAATAGAGCATCCACTGCTTCTTGAAGCATGCGCTTCTCGTTGCGGATGATGATCTCAGGAGCGTTGAGCTCCATGAGTCGTTTCAATCGATTGTTACGGTTGATGACGCGGCGGTAGAGATCATTTAGGTCAGACGTTGCAAACCGACCACCATCCAAAGGCACCAAGGGACGTAACTCTGGTGGGATCACGGGGATCACTTCGAGCATCATCCAGTCGGGCTTGTTGCCCGAATCACGGAAGGCTTCGACCACTTTCAGGCGCTTAGATAGCTTGGCACGAGCAGCTTCGCTGGTGGCTGCCTTCATCTCTTTGCGGAGCTGTCGGGCCAGCAGGTCAATATCAATGCGCTTCAAACGGTCACGAATTGATTCGCCACCCATACCCGCAGTGAATTGAGAACCGTCCTTCAACACCTGCTGGTACTTGTCCTCATTGATGATGCTGCCTTCTTCCAGACTGCTATTACCAGCATCAATGACTATGTACGCTTCGCAGTACAGAACGCGCTCGAGCTCCTTCAGGGAGAAGTCAAGCAGTGCACCAATGCGGGAAGGCAAGCTGCGGAGAAACCAGATGTGGGCAACAGGGGTCGCCAACTCGATGTGCCCCAGACGCTCTCGACGAACCTTGGATTGAATGACTTCAACGCCGCACTTTTCGCAAACGACGCCGCGGTGTTTCATGCGCTTATACTTGCCGCAATTACACTCGTAGTCCTTCACAGGGCCGAAGATTTTGGCGCAAAAAAGGCCATCGCGCTCCGGCTTGAAGGTACGATAGTTGATGGTCTCAGGCTTCTTGACTTCACCGAAGGACCATTCGCGAATCTTCTCTGGGGATGCCAGAGAGATACGAATTCCTGTAAAACTCAGTGGGTCTTTGGGCTTGTCAAAAAAGTTCAACAAGTCTTTCACAGTCGAGCTCCGATCTTATCCGTTAGCA
>CAYHWW010000008.1:17250-51004 GCA_964360145.1 uncultured Oligoflexia bacterium
GTCAAAAAAGTTCAACAAGTCTTTCACAGTCGAGCTCCGATCTTATCCGTTAGCAATCAGTCTTGTTTGTCTTCAATGAGCTCCACATTGAGCGCTAAGCTCTGGAGCTCCTTTATAAGAACGTTGAAGGATTCCGGCAGTCCGGGTTCCAACACATGTTCGCCCTTAACGATGGCTTCATACATGCGGTTCCGGCCTGTTACGTCGTCAGACTTCACAGTCAGCATCTCTTGCAGGGTATGAGCGGCGCCGTAGGCTTCGAGGGCCCAGACCTCCATTTCACCCAAACGCTGGCCACCGAACTGCGCCTTGCCACCCAGCGGTTGCTGGGTCACGAGGGAGTATGGGCCGATGCTGCGTGCGTGGATCTTTTCTTCAACGAGATGGTGCAGCTTGAGAATGTACATCACGCCCACTGTCACATCTTCCGAGAAGGCCTCGCCGGTCATACCATCGTACAGCGTGGTCTGGCCGCGGGTTGGCAACTCGGCTAGCGTCAACGCCTCCTGGATATCTTTCTCGTTTGCCCCGTCGAATACCGGTGTGGCGAAGTGAATACCCTTACGTAGAGAGATAGCGATGCTCTTGAGTTCGTTTTCACTGGCGCTGTCGAGGTATTTATCAACCTCAGGAGAAGAGTAGATCTTCTTGATAACCTTGCGCAGGTTTTCAGGCTGGAATTGCTCCATGTAAGCTTCAATCTTGCGACCAAGGCCCCATCCGGCCCAACCCAACATGACTTCGAGGATCTGACCAATGTTCATCCGCGAGGGAACGCCCAGGGGATTTAGAACCATGTCCGCCGGCGTACCGTCGGCTAAGTAAGGCATGTCTTCCACTGGTACGATCTTAGACACAACTCCCTTGTTGCCATGCCGTCCGGCCATCTTATCGCCCACCATGAGGCGGCGCTTAATGGCGATGTAGATCTTCACCATTTTGATAACACCCGGAGCGAGTTCGTCACCGCGCTTCAGTTTCTCCGTCTTCTCTTTGAAGATAGCCTTCACGACGTCCATTTTCTCTTTGGCCGTCTTCATAACCTTGGCAATCTCTTTTTCGAGCTCGTCCTTCACAGGGATGTATTCGAGGAGTTCGAAGGGAATCTTGGAAAGGCGGTCAGCAGCGAGATCCTCGCCCTTGCTCAACAACTCTTTGGAGCCATCTTCGCTGAGGAGCTTACCCGTAGTTTTGGAGCCCTTGAGCACGCTGAAGATCTTATGTTGAGCACTGAGACGAATGGAATCCAGCTCGATCTTCTCATCTCGGCGAATTTTAGAGACTTCGTCCTCCAAGATTCGTTTAGTACGATCATCAGGATCCGTACCTTCACGAGTGAAGACTTGAGCGTTAATGACCGTACCATAGATGCCGGATGGCACCCGTAAGGAGGTGTCACGAACGTCGCCAGCCTTCTCACCGAAAATTGCCCGGAGTAACTTCTCTTCAGGGGATAGCTGGGTTTCACCTTTGGGCGTCACCTTGCCGACCAGAATACTGCCTGGATGCACTTCGGCGCCAATACGGATGATGCCACTCTCATCAAGGTCCTTCAGGGCCTCGTCACCCACGTTGGGAATATCCCGCGTGATCTCTTCTTTGCCCAGTTTAGTATCACGGGCAACGCACTCGAATTCCTCGATGTGGATGGAGGTGAAGGTATCTTGCTGAATGAGGCGTTCACTGATGAGGATGGAGTCTTCGAAGTTGTAGCCCATCCAAGGCATGAACGCGACCAACACATTCTGACCGAGGGCCAGTTCACCGCTATCCGTTGCGGGACCATCAGCGATCACATCGCCCTTGACCACACGCTGTCCCACGTACACCAGCGGCTGCTGATTTAAACAGGTGTTCTGGTTGGAGCGCTGGAACTTAGTCAGATTATAGATATCAACATTGGAGCCCACTTCATTGGCAGCTCCGCGATCCGTACGACGGATCACGATTTTGGCACCATCCACCATGACCACTTCGCCATCGTACTTAGAACAGATGATCGCTCCAGAGTCCCGGGCGACGATGCGTTCGATACCTGTACCAACGATGGGAGACGCCGTGCGAAGCAGAGGCACCGCTTGACGTTGCATGTTGGAACCCATGAGTGCGCGGTTGGCGTCGTCGTGCTCGAGGAAGGGAATCAGAGATGCTGCAATGGAAACCAACTGATTGGGGCTGACGTCCATGAGCTCCACGTCATCGGGATTCACCAGTGCGAACTCACCCTTACGACGGGCGGGGATCAGCCCGCCTTGGAACTTATTGGTCTTCAACACCTCAGGGTTCACCTGGGCAATGATCTTATTTTCTTCTTCCGTCGCGGTGAAGAATTTGATGCCGGAGACGATGGCCCTATCTTTTACGATGCGGTAGGGAGTCTCGATAAAACCAAATTCATTAACCTTGGCATAAGTGGACAAAGACGCGATGAGCCCAATGTTCGGACCCTCAGGCGTTTCGATGGGACAAATACGACCATAGTGCGTAGGATGCACGTCACGCACTTCGAACCCAGCACGCTCGCGGGTCAGGCCGCCCGGCCCAAGGGCTGAGAGACGACGCTTGTGGGTGATCTCGGAGAGCGGATTCGTTTGATCCATGAACTGGGAGAGCTGGCTGGAGCCAAAGAACTCCTTGATCACGGCGGAAACAGGCTTCTGGTTGATGAGGTCATGGGGCATCAGGGTTTCCACTTCCTGAATGCTCATGCGCTCTTTAATCGCCCGCTCCATGCGAACAAGCCCAACACGATACTGGTTCTCAATAAGCTCACCAACGGCACGGACGCGACGATTACCAAGATGGTCAATATCGTCAATGGTGCCGCGTCCATTATTGAGCTCGCAAAGATAGCGCACTGTCTCCATGATGTCGGTCTTAGTAAGGACCGTCACATCGGGAGAAATACCCATTTGTGGGAACTTGTAATTGAGCTTCAATCGACCGACGCGGGAGAGATCATACCGGTCAGAGTTGAAGAACATATTTTCAAAAAGGGTCTTGGAGGCTTCCAGCGTGGGTGGATCCCCCGGGCGCAGGCGCTTGTAGACTTCGATCAAAGCTTCCTCGGGGGAAGAAACCTTATCAACGAGCAGTGTCTCACGGAGGAAGGGACCAAAGGTCAGCTTGTCCGTAAAGATGACAGGTACTTCATCAAGGCCACGAGCCTTCAACTCAGTAATGTGGGACTCGTTGAGCTCAGTATTCACTTCAACAAGTACTTCACCCGTTTTTACATCAAAGACGTCTTCAGAAGTAACACGACCATAGACCGCGTCCTTGGAAACCTCAAGACGACGCAGACCCACTTTTTCAATGCGATCGATAACCGCCTTAGTAAACTTACGGTTTTTCTTCACCAGCACTTCGCCAGACTTGGCATCAACAATGTCTTCTTCAGCGCGCTGACCAGCAAGAATAGAAAAATCGAGCTGTTTATAGAATTTACTGCCTTCGAACTGGATCTTCTCGACCTTGTAGAAATACTGCAATAATTCCTGAGTGGAATAACCCAAGGCACGGAGGATGATGGAGGCCGGCATCTTACGTTTGCGGTCAATGCGCGCGTAGAGAATGTCTTTGTGGTCAAATTCAAAATCCAACCAAGAACCGCGATGGGGAATTACCCGAGCAGAATAAAGGATCTTGCCGCTGGAGTGGCTCTTTCCTTGATCATGATCGAAGATCACACCCGGGGCACGGTGGAGTTGGCTAACGATAACCCGCTCGGTACCATTGATGATGAACGAACCATTCTCGGTCATCAGCGGAATTTCACCGAGGTATACTTCCTGCTCCTTGATGTCCCGAATGTTGCGGGTCTGAGTCTCCTCATCAACATCATAAACCACTAGGCGAACTGTGATTTTAAAGGGGGAAGCGTAGGTCAGGCCTCGTTGACGGCACTCCACAGTGTCATACTTGGGCTCTTCGAGAGTATAGCTCTCAAACTCCAAGGACGCAGTTTTGTTGAAGTCCTCAATGGGAAACACCGACTTGAACACCGACTGAAGACCGGTGCTATCGCGCTTGGCGGGTTCCACATCTCTTTGGAGGAACAGCTCATAAGACTTCTTTTGAAGCTCAATCAAATCCGGAATGTCTACCGGAGCTTGAACCTTGGAGAAGTCCTTACGAATGCGTTTATTTTCCGTAAACAGGGAGGAAGCCATAGTACTCCTGGGCGGCGGAGGCGGGGTACGATTAGAAAATCAAAGACGGTAACACCCCGAAGGCAATGCGTAATCTACACATGCCCTCGAGGGTACCGGTTCTCTATCACACCGAAAATTCTTATCAAAAGAATTTCGATGGTTTACTACTTGATCTCGACCTTGGCACCTTCGGCTTCGAGCTTCTTCTTCAACTCGTCAGCGTCGGCCTTGGAAATGCCCTCTTTGACGACCTTGGGAGCGCCCTCTACCAGGTCTTTGGCTTCTTTCAAACCGAGACCGGTGATTGCACGAACTTCCTTGATCACGTTGATCTTCTTGTCGCCAGCGGCGGAGAGAACCACGGTGAACTCGGTCTTTGCGGCAGCGGCAGCGCCTGCATCAGCAGCGCCAGCGGCACCCACCACTGCTGCAGGAGCAGCGGCAGACACACCAAACTTCTCTTCCAGCTCTTTCACGAACTGGGAAAGCTCCAGCACCGTCATGTTCTCGATGAATGAGACCACGGTTTCTTTAGTCACAGTTGCGGACATTTTTAGTACCTCCAATTGATTGAACAAAACTTAGACTGTCGGGGCGTCGGCGAGAAGGGTCAAGCCTACTGCCCAGCGCTCTTTTTCTGCTGGATTGCTGCAAGCACTTGAACCAGACTGCGGGGAAGCGCGGCCAATACGCCGACAAAATTCGTCACAGGAGCATTCATAGTACCCAACATCTTTGCCAACAAAACTTCTCTACTTGGCAATTTGGACAGTTGCTCGACTTGAGCCGAGCCCACCACCTTATTGCCCAATAAACTTTCTTTCAGGGTGAAAACTTCATTCTCACCTGCAAACTTAGCAAATACCTTGGCAACCGCCGCAGGATCACCGAAAGCAAAGGCCACCATAGTTGGGCCGGCAACGCCATCCAACATCTTTATGGAATCGTCGCCAATGCCTGCATTCTTCACAGCAATGCGGGCCAGATTGTTCTTCACAACCTTTACCTTCACATTGTGGGCGCGGAGTTGTTTGCGCAAATCGGTGATTTTGTCGACGGTAAGACCCTTATAGTCCGCAAAAAATGCCGCTTTTGCCGAGGCAAAATCTTTTGTCAACTCTGAAACTTGCTGTTCTTTTTGTGTCTTATCCATTGGTCACCTTCAGATCAAACCGTCGCACCAGCCATGGATCCTGTATCGATAGAGATCGAAGGACTCATGGTGGTGGAGATATAAATGCCCTTCATATAGGTGCCCTTGCTCGTGTTGGGCTTAGCCCTCAGAATCACCTGACAGATTGCATTGAAGTTTTCGACCAGCTTTTGCGCGCCGAAGGACTTTTTCCCAATGCATACATGAATAATACCCGTTTTTTCAGTGCGATATTCCACTTTGCCGGACTGCTGTTCACGGATAGCTTTTGTGACATCCATGGTCACTGTGCCCATTTTGGGGTTAGGCATCAAGCCACGGGGACCAAGGACCTTAGCTACCTTGGATACAAGAACCATCATATCCGGAGTCGCGATTGCCTTATCGAAGTCGAGCCAGCCGCCATTAATCTTCTCAACCAGGTCCTCAGCACCAACCACGTTCGCGCCGGCAGCCTCTGCTTCTTTAGCCTTTTCACCCTTAGCAAACACCACCACGCGCACCGTTTTACCGATGCCATGGGGAAGGGAAATTGCACCGCGAACCATCTGGTCAGCGTGTTTAGGGTCCACGCCCAAGTTAAAAGCAACATCCACGCTTTCGTCAAATTTGGCGTAGGCGACTTGTTGCAACAGACCAAAGGCGTCCATCACCGGATACTTCTTGGTGACTTCGACTTTTTTGCGTGCTTCTTCGTATTTTTTTCCGCGCTTCACTTATCGGCTCCCCGCGGTCCTGACGGCGCAATGCGCCTCCCGCGTCTGACGATCGTTATTGGATATTAATTCACTGTCACGCCAGCAGAGCGTGCAGACCCTTCGATTGTACGAGTTGCGGCCCCAAGGTCCGCTGCCGTAAGGTCGGGCATCTTCTGCTGCGCAATTTTTTCAACCTGAGCTTTGGTAACTTTTCCCACTTTTGTCTTATTGGGAACTCCAGAGCCTTTTTCGATGCCAGCGGCTTTGAACAAAAGTACAGAGGCCGGAGGCGTCTTCGTAACAAACGTGAAGGAACGATCGGAGTACACCGTGATGATCACGGGGATGATCGTGCCCTTTGAGTCTTGAGTTTTGGCGTTGAACGCTTTGCAGAACTCCATAATGTTCACGCCGCGTTGCCCCAATGCAGGGCCCACGGGTGGTGACGGGTTCGCCTGCCCGCCGGGAATTTGTAATTTAATGAAACCAGTGACCTTCTTCGCCATAAATAAAAGAGGACCTCACTTATACTGAGACTTAGACTTTTTCAACCTGAATAAAATCGAGTTCGATAGGTGTCGAACGACCAAAAATGGAAACCAAGACTTTCAGCTTGCCCTTATCATTATTTACGTCCTCAACAATACCGTTGAAGTTGGCAAATGGGCCGTCAATAACACGCACGTTTTCACCCTCAGCGAAGTTGACGCGGTGTTTGGGCTTAAGCTGACCTTCGCTAATACGATTGGTCAACTTTAGCACCTCCTCTGCAGGAATGGGGGTAGGCTTCACCTTATCACCGACAAACCCAGTGATCTTTGGGGTTTCCTTAACCACATGCCAAGTTTCTTCATTGAGAACCATCTGGACGAGAATGTAGCCGGGAAAGAAACGACGTTTGGTTGTACGCTTCTGGCCCTTTACCAACTCGACAACATTCTCCTCGGGCACAATGACTTCGCCGAAAAAAGCTTCTTTTTTTAGGCTCTTAATCCGCTCTTCGAGAGCGATTTTCGCCTTATTCTCGTAACCGGAGTACGTATGAATGACGTACCAGTTCATCTGGTTTTGAGTGGCAGTGGCGATTCCGCCAGCATTGTGTTCCATGAAATTCCTCTAAAAAATAACCTAAAGAATCGCCTTGATAGCCATTGCCCAGATCCAATCAAAAAAGCCTAAAATCAAGCTGGCGATGATCACGGTGACGAATACGATTCCTGTAGCGACCTGGGTTTCTTTCATCGTAGGCCAGGTGACTTTGGTCAAAAGCTCCACCGCCACATCACCTATAAATGCATTAGCAGTGGGGTTACGGTAGAGAACAGCGAAAATAACAAAACCAAGAGCAACAGACCCCGTGCGGATGACATACTCGATGGATTTAACTTTAGACTCAAGATCAAAAGTAATGGAAATCTTCATCATCCCCGCGAACGCAATGTACGCGATGAGGATTGCAAACAGGATATAACTGATATTTACGAATTTCTGGTGTTGTTGATCCATGTTCGTTTCTGAATATTCCAAACTAGTGATGCCACATCTCCAAATTTGGCAGGCCAGGAGGGACTCGAACCCACAACACGCGGATTTGGAATCCGCTGCTCTACCAATTGGAGCTACTGGCCTACCCTGGCATCAGGGGTGCCGACCCTTCGGTCAGCACCCCTAACAAGCCTTGGTTATTTGCCCTCTTTATGGGCGGTGTGTTTTCTGCAAAACTTGCAGAACTTATTGAGGCTCAATTTATCCGGAGTTTTAGTCTTGTTCTTAGTGGTCGAGTAGTTCTTACGTTTGCACTCAGAACAGTCCAAGCTGATGATAACGCGCATGATTTACTCCAGGATCTCCGCGATCACGCCGGCACCCACGGTACGGCCGCCTTCGCGAATAGCGAAGCGCAGTTCCTTTTCCATGGCGATAGGTGTGATGAGCTCAACTTCCATGGCGCAATTGTCGCCAGGCATCACCATTTCAACGTTTGCAGCGAGTTTTACAACGCCGGTCACGTCAGTGGTGCGGAAGTAGAATTGAGGGCGATAGCCGTTGAAGAACGGTGTGTGACGACCGCCTTCCTCCTTGGTGAGGATGTAGGCTTCGGCCTTAAACTTCTTGTGGGGCAGAACAGAGCCGGGTTTCGCCAACACTTGGCCGCGCTCGACTTCTTCTTTCTTGGTGCCGCGAAGCAGGGCGCCGATGTTGTCGCCAGCCTCACCGCGATCCAGGAGCTTACGGAACATTTCGACACCGGTGATGATGGTCTTGGTGGTGGGGCGGAGGCCGATAATCTCGACTTCGTCACCCACGTTCACAATACCGCGCTCCACGCGACCGGTCACCACTGTGCCACGGCCGGAAATGGAGAACACGTCTTCAACCGGCATCAAAAAGGGCTTGTCCTTATCGCGGGCGGGCTGGGGAATAAAGCTGTCAACAGCATCCATCAACTTCATAATGGCCTGCTCGCCGTATTCGCCAGCGTCACCTGCAGCGGCCTTCAATGCAGAGCCGCGGATGATGGGGGTCGTCTCGCCAGGGAACTTGTACAGCGTGAGAAGCTCCCGCACTTCCATCTCAACGAGGTCGAGAAGCTCTGTGTCATCCACCATATCGCACTTATTCAGGAACACGACGATGGCGGGAACGCCCACTTGGCGAGCCAAGAGGATGTGCTCACGAGTCTGAGGCATGGGACCGTCAGCAGCGGAAACCACGAGAATACCGCCGTCCATTTGCGCCGCGCCAGTGATCATGTTCTTCACATAGTCAGCGTGGCCGGGGCAGTCGACGTGAGCATAGTGGCGCTTGGTGGTTGAATACTCCACATGGGAAGTGTTGATCGTGATGCCGCGCGCTTTTTCTTCAGGCGCGTTATCGATTTGGTCGTAGGCACGGGCCTGGGCCAAACCTTTTTTAGCAAGCACGGTGGTGATGGCTGCGGTCAGCGTGGTCTTGCCGTGGTCGACATGGCCGATCGTGCCGATATTGCAGTGCGGTTTATTACGCTCAAATTTTTCTTTAGACATTGCATCCTCTTAAAACTGAGTTCTCAGCGGTTGGATTTTTTGCGGTAGTTTGGTGGTTACCTTCAATTACTAAAAATTTCACGCATTTCTTTATTGTTGATGGTGCTGACGATCGGGATCGAACCGATGACCTCACCCTTACCAAGGGTGTGCTCTGCCAACTGAGCTACGTCAGCCTACCGGTCATTTTCTGATCCAAGCCCCCCTCTTGGAGGCTCTTTTCTGTGGAGCGGGAAACGGGACTCGAACCCGTGACCCTCAGCTTGGAAAGCTGACGCTCTACCAACTGAGCTATTCCCGCACCATACATGAATTTTCAGCAATCATTTCAAATAATTAGGAAATAATGGTGGTGAGAGAAGGATTCGAACCTTCGAAGCCCGGAGGCGACAGATTTACAGTCTGTTCCCTTTGACCACTTGGGTATCTCACCCCCAAAGTTACCCTTCTCAGCCGAAACCCGTAGTAGCGCTGGTGCTGGTGATGGGACTCGAACCCGCAACCACCGGTTTACAAAACCGGTGCTCTACCAATTGAGCTACACCAGCATTCCACCGGTCTTCGTCTGGTCAAAAAATCGCGCAAATAATGCCCGCGATCTTTGAGCGGGGTCTATGTACATGATTCCATTTCTCTTTAGCAAGCGGAAATCGTGACGGCATAAATCATCGCCCCAGAGTGCCCACGCTCCAGGCCATGGCAAGGGCCGCGGCCACGGAAGCATTAAGGGTTGTAAAGTTTCCGGCAGCATTGAGGCGCAAAAGCTCATCACAACGGTCCATCACCAGGGGACGGAGGCCCTTTTCTTCGGAACCAATGACGAGCGCAACGAGTGGCGCGGGCTCTCTCTCAGAAAGAACAGTCCCTCCCTTTTCAGCTAGCCCTACAGCCCAAAAACCTGACTCCTGAAGCTTCTCAATAGCCTGGGCCACATTGGCCACCTGGCAGACGGGTACATGCTCAATGCCCCCACTGGCAATACGCATGACAGTTTCATTGACCTGCACCGCACGGTCCTGGGGAATAACAAGGGCCGCGACGCCCATGAAAGCCGCGGTTCGAATGATTGCACCAAGATTATGGGGGTCAGTGATGCCATCCAACAGCACCACGGTTGCTTTCCCACCGTCCGCCCGTCTTTGCCGGCAACCGGAAACAATGGCATCGAAATCCGCATAGCTGAAGCCATCCACCTGAGCTTCCAGCACTTGAGCGGAGTGAGGTCCATGTGAACGAGAGCTGTTGTGTCCCCCGCTCTCTTGATGCACCGGAACGCGTGCCTGACGGGCCCTTTCGATCAATTCCCGCTCTCTGGAGCTGGGTTTTCCTCGAACAGTAAGTGACTTTATAGATCCGCCAGCATTGAGTATTTCCTCAATGGCGCGAAAACCTTTTACGGTTTTTCCTTTAGACATAATTAACTCTTTTTATTCAACTCAGCGAGAATGGCGGATGCCGCCGCGCCAATGGTGCCCGACGATGGGCTGGTGACGGGGCGACCTACCACAAGATGGGTAGCTCCCGCAGCAACAGCTTCCATTGGGGTCGCAACGCGCTTTTGATCCTGGGCAGCACCGCCGATGGGACGGATCCCTGGGGTCACGAATAGTGGGGATCCGCTCCAGGGGAGCGCTTTGAGCATCGTCCCAAAGTCCTGTAAATCAATGGCGGAGCATACGAGGCCCTGAACCCCAGCGATGGCAGCAACACGGCTCAGTGAGAAAATCCAATCTTTGCGAAGAGCAGGGCCTGGGGCCACTCCCGCGGGCAAAAGACCTGGCAAATCGTTGTCGCCGTGACTGGTCAGTAACGTCACGGCCACGAGCCCCATGGATGAGCCCCGCGCACCGCGTACGGCGGCGGACATCATGGCCTCACCACCCAAGGTGTGAATGGTGAGGAGATCCGCACCGCACGCCACCGCAGCCTGGGTGGCGTGTTCCACGGTATTGGGAATGTCATGGAGCTTCAGATCGAGGAAAATCTTTGCGCCTCGGGCCTTCAATGACTGCACAATGGCTGGGCCGGCCTTCGTATAGAGCTCCAAGCCCACCTTCAGCCAGGGCACTCCGGCAGCAATGAGCTCTTCGCCCACTGCCTGAGCGCGTTCGGGGTCCATATTATCGAGGGCGACCACCAGCTGCGCTGCCATGCCAACAGTCTGGGTGAAAGAACCCTGCTTTTCAACTTAGAACGTGCGGTAAAAGTCGGCCCAACCCGTCCACCCAGACCTCTGCACGCCATTGTTAGTGCGAAAGCGCCAATAATACCTGGTGGACCACTGACTCGCGGGCACTTCAGCATCCTGATAGGGCATGGCGAAATCAAAGGTGGGTAAAAATGCTTGGGCCGTACCTTCAAGGGGTACTTCACAAATATCCACTGTCTTGCCACCAAAAGGGATGTTTCCCAACCCAAGGCCACACACGATGCCTTGAAGCAGGTTTGCTAGGCCGAAGAGCGCCGTACCCCTCAGTTGAATACTGCGACGCACTGGGGCTATGGACTTTTGCACCGTAGTCCATTCATTGCTGGAGCATGGATAGGGAAAAGGCCCCCACCAACACACGTTCCAGTGGCGCTCGCGCCAGCCCACTTGGATCTCGTAGCTACGCGTGGCCTGGAAGTGGTGGTTCTTGTCCGCATCAAAGAGAAGCACCCGCACATTGGAGCCCACAACCGGCCAGCCATTTACGGGGCCTGCATTGCGAATACGATCATTGGGGCGCTGGGGGCCCGCGCTGCGAAAGGCTTGGGCCACGATGCGTTCCTGAGGCATGGACTGGGTGTAATCGAAGCCGTCACCATCATCCATCCAAGAGCGAGTGGCCCCCATGAGGTTGCGGCCCTGGTGGTGGTAAGTGCCCTTACCGAAGAACATGCCACCTTCGTTCCCATATTCGTCGCGAACAAAGCCAGAGGTAGCAACGCGGGATGGATAGCGGCTCACATCCATATTCTCATTGCCGTTGGCGGAAAGGACCTCGCTGATCTGATAATCGTAGATGCCAAAGAGGTTGGATAACGCTTCGCCGAGGTTGCCTTGCCCGGTGTTCCATATGGCTAGCGGCGTGAGAATATCTAAACTGCGAATATTCATATTCTCCAACCCCTCCTCAATGTACTCATCGAGAAAGTTGAGGGAGGCGTGGGCTAGCTCATGAACGACGGCGTATGCGTTTTCCAGTTGGTTCCGTGTCATGCGGGCAATGCCATAGGGTTTCCCCAGCTGCCCTGGCGGACTTGCATTCGCTGTTACGTCTGGCACGTCGGAATTAAATATGACGAGCACCGACATGGGGCGAAGACTGGGCATTTCATCGGAGCGGAAGGTACCCACCGCCTCAATCACTGCATCCTGGTCAACGCTGAGGGCCATGCCCCTCAGCGGGTTATTGAGAATACGGCCCTTGAAAAGAGACTCAGGAGTGCCCAAGGCACCTCCTGGAGTCCAGGCGCCAATAAAGAGGATGCGATCGCCATGGCGATTTCCGTACAGGCGTGGATCCGAGCTGCCCATATGCGTGACCGCGGAGCGCACGTCGCTTCGGAATTGATTGTAGTCACCCTGACCGTAGCCCGTGGGGAAAACCAGGATCTGTCGATAAGTTCCTGGGTTTGCCAACTCAGTGCTGGTGCAAGCAGCGCCGTTTGCCTTCACGCACCAATGGGACCAATTCACATAGACTGCCCCAGCATCGGAGACAGAGCCTCCCAGCAAAACCATCATCGAGACAATTGTCGCCTTCACAGTCATGGTCCGCCACCATTCTTGAGTTTTAAGTACAGATCCATAAATTCTCGCGCACGCGCTTCAGGCAATCGGGCTGTAAACGATTCAGGGTCCTGTCCTTGACGCAAACACAGAACCGCGAGGGAACCGATGGCTCCCCCGCGAATGGCATCCGTGCCTCCGGCGGCGGCGACATCCAAAAGGAATCGACCACGCTCGTCCTGTAAACTATCCGGTCGCACCAATGGGACAATCTGCGCCTTGGTTCCCGCATCATCCATGTGCTGATAGAGGTTCATCAGATGGCCTTGAGCCGCTCCGTCATGACTGCGGCCTAGCGCATCCACGGCGGCGTAGCGGGTACGCCCTTCAGCTGCTTTCCGTGCGATGTCATAAACCCTTGCCAGCTGATCCCCCGCGAAGGAGCCACTCATCAGCTGATCGGCAATGAGTGCTTCTTTGCGGCCCAGAGCGGCCGGATCCAAGCTCACCACTTCTTTGTCTGGTTCATCCGCCCGCACTACGGCCCATCCCTGCTCTTCGAAATGCTGACGCTCCTTGCCAACATCACGGTTAAGGGCTCTGACTTTGCGTTCGACGGAGCGCTTGTTCACGGCGGAAGCCGCAATGGCGGACTGAGTCTGCGTGGCACCCGCCGCGGGAACCGCGGGCTCCTCAGAAAAAGAACGCGCCCAGAACAAAAACAGGGCCATGGCGCACAGCCCCACGAAGGCGGGCGCGAAGTAACGCTTTTTATTCGCACCAATCCTTGGCACTGAAGACCCCAATCCATGAGGTTATTGCGCCGATCAGATCCTTGATCGACTCCTCAGGATTTTAGCCCTCCTTCAATGTGATCTTCAATCCCGTAAGCTTTTATTTTTTTGTGGAGATTGCTCCTCTCAATGCCTAAAGCATGGGCGGTTCGGGAGATATTCCAATCATTTTCCTTTAGTTTCCGCAGGATGAAGTCTTTTTCAAATTCCGTGCGTGCGTCTTTCAGTGACACTTCGGCACCAGTGGCGTGCTGGGCGGCGGAGTGCGCAAAAGATGCCGGAGGCTGCCCCCCCACAACATCCCGAGAGGCAGGGAGAAGACGGAGAACATCGTCCACGCCGATTTCCGCGCCTTCCGCCATAATGACGAGACGCTCAATGAAATTCTTCAGCTCCCTGACGTTTCCTGGCCAGGCATACCCCTTCAGTGCCTCCATGGCCCCTTCTGAAAGACGCATGGGGCTGTCAGGATCCGCCGCATACTCCTTGATGTAGTGGAGAGCGATGGGAGTAATGTCCTCGGGGCGCTCGCGCAACGACGGTACGCGTAACGGAATGACATTGAGACGATGATAGAGGTCCTCACGGAAGGTGCCTTTGCGAATTTCCGCTTCGAGGTCTTTGTTTGTGGCGGCAATCACGCGCACATCCACCTCAATAGTCTGGTTCCCCCCCACCCTCTCAAAGCGCTGCTCCTGAAGAATGCGGAGGATCTTCGCCTGGGTCTTCACGCTCATGTCGCCGATTTCATCAAGGAAGAGCGTGCCTCCATCGGCAACCTCGAAGCGCCCCCGCTTCATTTGAGAGGCCCCCGTGAAGGAACCACGCTCATGGCCGAAGAGTTCGCTCTCGATGAGCTCCTCTGGAATCGCGGCGCAGTTCACCTCAATGAGTGGTTTGTCATACCGGGAACTCAGCGCATGGACCGTGTGGGCCACCAGCTCTTTGCCTGTCCCGTTCTCGCCGGTAATCAACACCCAGGAATTGGTGGGCGCTACTTTGCGCACCATCTGAGTGAGTTGCTTCATGGCGGGACTTTCTCCAACCATCACTTTGGCGCGGGACACTCGAGCTCTCAGATTTTCATTTTCTCGGGCTAATTCACGGAGATGGAAAGAGTTTTGAAGGGTGACGAGCACCTTGTCCAGGGACAGCGGTTTTTCAAGGAAGTCATAGGCGCCAAGCTTGGTGGCGCGCACAGCAGTCTCGATGTTGCCGTGGCCTGACATTATAACCACCACTGAGGATGCATCCATGGACTTGATCTTGCCCAAAAGATCGAGTCCCTCTTGTTGACGCTCCCCGGACGGCCCCTCCATCCACACGTCGAGGAGGACGACCTCTGGCCTCTCCCGGGAAACAGCCTCTAATGCGGCAGCTGAGTCCGCCGCCGTGACAACGCGGTAACCCTCGTCCGTCAAAGCCCCAGCGAGGGTTTTACGAATAGCCTCTTCGTCATCAACCACCAGCACTGTCTTCGCCATAAACGGTCGATCCCTTCATCTTGTCTGACACCAGGTTAATGGGCAGCTCAATAGTGAACTTTGCCCCCGCCCCTGGCTGGGACTGCACGCGGATGAAACCCGAGTGGTCCGCGATAATGCGCTTTACGATGGCGAGCCCCAGGCCCGTCCCCCCTTGCTTCGTGGAGAAATAGGGCTCGAATAGGCGGCTTTTAACCGTCTCAGAGATACCGGGACCATCATCCTCCACTTCAATGACGGCGATGCGAAGCCGGTCATTGTAATGAGTGGATAGCTTGATGTTGTGTGGAGAAACCGCCACCGCATTATCAAATAAATTGATGATCGCACGCTTGATTTGGTCCCTGTCAAAATCCACGAGGGGCATTCGAGACTCCGCCTCAAGGGAGATACGGATATCTTTGTGCGCGGACGAGTAAAGAGTAACCACTTCCTTCAGGGCTTCATTGAGGTTATTCGGCGCTGGGTTGGCTGATGGGAAGCGGGCAAATGAGGAAAACTCATTCACCATGTCTCGGAGCTCATCGACGTTCTTGATGATGGTTTCCGTGCATTCCTTAAATATCCCGGAGTCAGAGCCAGAAAACCCCGCCAGTCTCTTTTGCATGCGCTGAGCCGAGAGCTTGATGGGGGTCAGGGGGTTTTTAATCTCATGGGCGATGCGTCGCGCCACTTCACGCCAAGCAGCCTCCCGCTGTGCTTTACTAAGATGCGTGACATCATCGATGACAAACACCACGCCCCGCCCGAAGGGTGACGCAGTGGCCGTGAGACTGCGAAGATCCTCGTCTTTTTCGAGGGAGAACTGCCTGTGCAGAGGCTCAGCATTGAGGTCCCTTTTCACCGCGAGGCGGAACATCTCTGCCAATGGCACGGCACCCGTCAGGAAAACCGCGCTGATGTCCATGCCAATCACGTCAGGCGCTTGCAGGCTCAGGAGCTTGGCGGCGATGGGATTCAGCGTTGCTATTTTTCCCTCTTCATCCACGGAAATCACGCCGGCGGTAACACTGTTGAGCACAGTCTCCACGTACTTGGACTTTTCCCCCAGCTCACGGTTGCGACTCTCAATCTCCTGGCGATGGCGCTTCAATTCACCAGTCATGCTGTTGAAGGAATCCGTGAGACGGGCGATTTCGTCGTTTCCCGTGTTGAGGATCTGGAAATCCAAGTCTCCATCGCGAATTTTCTGGGTTGCGGTGACCAAGCGATCCAAAGGCACGGTGAGCTCGCGAGCCAGATAAAGGCCAATCCAGATGGACACGAAGATGATGAGGAGAGTCATCATCACGAGAATAAGGAAGTACGTGGTTTTCACCGGGTATTTGAGGGGATTGACGTCTTTGTAGTCCTGGAAGACGGAAGATACGGCATCAACACGATTCACCAAGCTCGTGGGGATGATGAAAGTCACTGCCACCACGCCTCGGCTGGCTGGAGCCATGGCCTCACCCCAACCACTCACAGGTGCCACGGCGCGGATGAGGTCGGCGCCGCCAATATGCTGTACTAGACTCTGGGTTTCGCCCGCGAAGGCCTTTTGGAGGACATCAAGAGGGAGACGAGGCAACGTGGGCTGGGCCTCCTCCCGCACGGCGATGGAAACCAGGCGCTCTTCAAGGGGATCGTAGTAAACTTCGATGCCATCCACGGCGGAGCGTGTGCGCGTACGATCCAGGAGAGGCTTCAAACGCGCTGTTCTCAGCGGACGCCCCCCAGCCTTCTCCCGCACTTCATGAGCCACTTGTGTTGCCAGGTATTGAGCAACACGACTGGTGTTCTTGTAATAGGTCTGTGTGATTTCGAGGGATGTCTGCAGAGTGTTCAGGATCTTGATGCTGAACCACTTATCGAAACTGGAATTGATGTAAAACGACGAGATGAGGAAAAGAATCATCGTCGGGATAATGGTGAAACTCAAGAACGCCGCCACGAGCTTTGTCTTCAAGCGAGAGCTGGAGGACTGACGGCGGCGCTCCAGCACCAGTTTCCCCACGTTCCGGGAAATGAGGAGCACCAGCACCATGAGGAGGATAATATTGAAGTTGATGAGGCCGAAGAAGAAGATGGAGTTAACGAAGGGCAATCGGCTGCTCAGGTGGGAGAGCCGGAACTCAAAATAGGTCGTGAGACCGAAAAAGACAGCGACAAGTAGGGTGAGATACAACTCCCTGCGCCGTTTCGTTTTTTCGTTGGCCCCAGGTTTCCCTGAGTCGATAATACTCCGCTCGGACATTAACGCATTTCGATGCTGACCATCTTGGAGACGCCCGGCTCCTCCATGGTCACCCCATAGAGCTTGTTGTTGAGCTCCATCGTCCTTTTGTTGTGGGTGATGATGATAAATTGGCTCCGTGCGGCCATTTCCTTCAACAGCATATTGAATTTGCCAACGTTGTGGTCGTCAAGGGGCGCATCCACTTCGTCCAATACGCAGAAGGGCGAGGGCTTGATGAGAAAGATGGAGAAAATAAGAGCCACGGCAGTGAGGGCCTTCTCGCCACCGGAGAGCAGCTGAATACTGCCCACTTTTTTACCTGGGGGTTCCGCCATGATTTCAACGCCGGTTTCAGCCATATCTTCAGGATTTGTGAGCTCAAGGGACGCGGAGCCGCCGCCGAAGACCAAGGGGAAGATCTGCTGGAAGCGCTTATTGATCTCATGGAAAGCGCGTACGAAGCGCTCTTCGGAGGTCAGGTTGATGCGCACGATGGCCTTTTCAAGATCCGCGATGGAGCGCAGCAAGTCGTCCCGCTGACAGGAGAGAAACTCGTGGCGTTTTTTCTGTTCGTCGTACTCGTCAACCGCGAGAACATTGACCTCGCCAAGGCGGCGGATCCTCTCACGTAGACTCTCCACCTCTTCCATCATCGCCTTTTCCCGGGCCGGCGAGATTTCACCAAACGCGGGATCGGGACCGACGGAGGATTCATCTAGAGCGTAGCGCTCGAAGAGACCCTGCAGCAAACCCTGATACTCGATGGAACCACGATCGCACTCTAGGCGCTGGCGATTGAGCTCACTGCCGGACTCCTCCATGGTCTTCATGAGGTCTTTTTGCAGGCCCATAAGCTCGTTCAAGCCTTTGCGCGCCCGCTCGTAGCTGTCCCGAGCGGAGCGGGTGTCATCTTCTTTGGCCTGAACCTGGTCGATGCGGTTCTGCAAGGATTCCTCGAGCTCCATAAGCTCACTTTGCAGGCCGTCTTTTTCATCAAGTTTGTTGTTCAGGACCCGATTGATTTCGTCAAAACGAGCGCCAAAGGAATCGATCTCCTTGCGGAGCGCTTCGCGTTTCTCCTGGGAGAAACCGTACTTTTCCCGGGCGGAGGTGGCATCCACTTTGATTTGAATGAGGCTTGCCTGAAGCTCAGCGCATTTCTCCATGCCGCGGTTGAACTCAGCGGTTTTGCCGTCAATGTCACCCTGACGAGAGCGAGAGACCTCTTCGAGGGCCTTCAGCTCGATACGGATACCATCCAACTTGCCCCAAAGCTCGGCGCGTTCGCCTTCCAGGGTCTGACGCTCTTCTCGTTCGGATTCCACTTCCCGCTTCAGGCGCATTGCCTGCTCGGAAACCGAGGACCACTCTTTGTCCACTGTGCTGGCCTGGATATCCGCATCACGGGAGTCGTGGCCCAGACGCTCGGAGCGCTCCCGCCATTCGGCGAGAGATACCTCTACCTCATGCATCCGCCCCTGGACTGCCACATGGTCGCCAGAAAGGGCTGTGATGGACTCGTGGAGCCTCTGCAGCTCGGCTTTACGGGCCAAGATGCCGCCGGCAAGGGCCCGGGTGCTCCCGCCGGCAATGCGACCGGAGGAATCCACGGTATCGCCCTCGCGGGTGACAAAAATCAGATCAAGCTGGGGAGCAGCGGCGGCGGCGGCCAACGCAGCATCCAAATCATCCACAACGCGATAGCGGCTCAGCGCTGCCAGGATAGCTGGAGCCTGCTCATGGGTAACCCGCACCACATCAGTAAGGCCCTGGCCAGGCAGGCCGCCACGGGTCTGGGCCTGCTCCGTCAACGCAGCCGCGCGGGCCGCAAGTAGATCCAGAGCCCAGAAGGTGGCGCGGCCCCGGTTCTCTTCTTTCATGCGGGACAGAAGACCGCGAGCGCCAGCGGCGTCGGTAACAAACACGGCTTCGAAAACGTCCCGCAGAGCGGACTCCAGAGCGTATTCGTAGCCAGGATGGGCTTCCAGCACATCGGCGAAAAGCCCCCGCAAAGCGCCCTTCAGGGATTCGTCAGACAGGAGGTTCTTCACGTCCGCCTGGAAGCCTTCATGGGAATCGGTGAGCTGTTGCAACGCCTGAGCACGGGACTCGGCGGCATTCAAGGCCGTGCGAGCTCTTTGTTCGCGGCTGCGCAGTTCTTTGAGTTCGGTATCCAGGCCAGCAGTCTTGGCGCGAGCTTCTTGGAATTCCAACGTAAGGGCTTCCTTACGGACAAAGAGTTCAGTGCGGGACGCACCGAGGCGGGTTTCCCGCTCGGTGAGGATCTGGAGATCCATCTCACGGTCCGTGAGGCGGGCCGTCAGCTGGTTCAAGCGCACGGAGAGGGAATCCACCCGAGCTTCAATGCCGTGAACCTGATTGGAGAATTCATTTTGGCGAGTGAAGGCGCCCATGAGCTCTTTTTTCTGAGTTTCCAGGGCCTGCCCCAGGGCATCGGCCTGGGAACGGGCCGCATCCAGACCCAGCTGATGCTCACGAAGCATTCCATCAGCATTCTCAAATACAGACTTCAGCTGCGCGGCTTCGACCTCGAGATCCGCGATGGTCTGCTTAGCGGACTCAATCTTGCGTGAGAGGGCGATCTTTTCCGCGTCCAGGTTCTCGCTGGCGTTGTGGGCCTCAAGAATTGTGCGTTTGTGGAGCTCCACACGGGTCTGCAGGGAGGAAAGCTCTTTTTGAAGCACTTGGAGGGAGGCCAGAGAGTCGTCCGCCTTGCACTGAAACTCGACCTCGCTGAGCTTCATGGTCTCCACCTGCACTTGGGCCGTCTCGAGCTGTACCCGGGCACCGGACTCCTGGGCCTCGAGGTCCGTTATGGAGGTTTTCAGCTCAACGATGCGGCTTTGTAGGCCATACAGGCGCTTACGGCCAACCAGGAGCTCGGTGTCCCGCATCTCTTCTTTGTACACTTTGTACTGGCGAGCCTTGGCGGCTTGGCGCTCCAGAGAGTTCAGCTGGCGCTCAATCTCAGCGATGATGTCGTTGATGCGGGAGAGGTTGGTCTGGGTAGCCTCGATCTTCCGCATGGATTCTTTTTTACGGGCCTTGAACTTAGTGATGCCGGCAGCCTCTTCGATGAGGACACGGCGATCCTCGGGCTTAGAGGCCACGATTTTCGAAATCTGGCCCTGCTCGATGATGGAATAGGCCTTGGGGCCGGCTCCGGTGTCCATGAAGAGCTCGTTGACGTCTTTGAGACGGCATTGCTGGCCGTTGATGAGGTACTCAGACTCGCCGCTGCGGTGGAGGCGGCGGGTGATGGAGATCTCTTGGAAGCGCATGTGGGCAGGCAAGTCGCGCGTGCTGCCATCCACATCCTTTGGAGCCCCTGTGGAGAGCACCATGGTGACCTCAGCCAGGTTGCCCGGAGCATATTTTTCGCTGCCACTGAAGATGAGATCCCCGCTGGAGGAGCCCCGCAGGTGCTTCATGGACTGCTCGCCCATGACCCAGAAGAAGGAGTCGACGATGTTGGATTTGCCGCAGCCGTTGGGCCCGACCACCCCGGTCACACCATCATCGAAGTGGATGACGGTCTTGTCTTTGAATGACTTAAATCCCTGGATTTCGAGGCGTTTGACTTTCATCAGGAGACTCCATTCCCCGTTTCTTGTAGTGCAGCATGGGCCGCGGCCAATCGTGCGATAGGAACACGGTAAGGCGAGCAGCTCACATAATCAAGACCGGCGCTGTGACAGAAGCGTATGGAGGCAGGGTCACCCCCGTGTTCGCCGCAGATGCCCAGCTTGATCTTCGCCCGGGTTTTCCGTCCCAAATCCCGGGCGATGGTGATGAGACGGCCCACCCCTTTTTGGTCCAGGGTGACGAAGGGGTCCCGTTCATAGATCTTGGCCTCGATATAATCCCTCAGAAACATACCACTGTCGTCCCGGGACAAGCCGTAGGTGGTCTGGGTGAGGTCGTTGGTGCCAAAACTGAAGAATTCGGCGTGTTCAGCGATCTCATCGGCAGTGAGGGCCGCCCGAGGCAGCTCAATCATGGTACCCAGCTGGTATTCCACTTTGATGCCGGCTTGCTTCATGACGCGATCGCATTCGATAACGGAGTAGTCCTTCACAAACTTCAGTTCCCTCCAATCGCCCACCAGGGGAATCATGATCTCGGGGATGACCTTCACGCCGGCTTTTTGGAGTTCGCAGGCCGCTTCCATGATGGCACGCACCTGGACGATGTAGATTTCGGGGAAGCTGACGCCCAAGCGGCAGCCCCGATGGCCCAGCATGGGGTTGAACTCGTGGAGACTTTCGGTCTTTTGCTTCAGACGCTCGAAGGGGATGTTGATCTTCTTGCCCAAAGCGCGGATGTCCTCGTCGCTGTGGGGCAGGAACTCGTGCAGTGGTGGATCAAGAAGGCGGATGGTGACAGGGAGCCCGTCCATTTCCTTGAAGATGCCCATGAAGTCGCTCTTTTGCATGGGCAAGATCTTGGCGAGGGCCCGTTCGCGGCCCTCTTTATTCTCTGCCAGAATCATTTCTCGCACCGCATCAATTCGAGCGCTCTCGAAGAACATGTGCTCCGTGCGGCAGAGGCCAATGCCCTCGGCGCCGAATTGACGGGCCACTTTCGCATCATGGGGAGTGTCGGCGTTGGTGCGCACTCTGAGCTTGCGGCACTCATCGACCCAGGTCATGAACTCTTTGAAGTCACCAGTGGTGCCGGCGGACACCGTGTCCACACGGCCCAGGAACACTTCGCCGCTGGCACCGTCGATGGTGACGAAGTCCCCTTCTTTCACGATTCTGTTAGCGATCTGCATCTCTTTTTGCGCATAGGAAATTTTAACGGCGCCGCAACCGGCTACGCAGGGCTTGCCCATGCCACGAGCCACCACGGCAGCATGGGAGGTCATACCACCACGGGCGGTGAGGATGCCCTCGGCCACATGCATGCCATGGATGTCTTCGGGGCTGGTTTCCGTGCGCACGAGGATGACCTTGCGGTTTTGCTCCTTCACCCACTGTTCCGCGATGTTGGAATCAAAAACGACTTGACCGCAGGCAGCACCCGGTGATGCGGGGAGACCGCGAGTAAGCAGGTCCTTCCTCGCCTTGGGATCAAGAGTGGGATGGAGGAGCTGATCCAACTGCTCGGGCTGCACGCGCAGCACAGCCTCACGCTTGGTGATGAGGCCCTCCTTCAACATCTCCACGGCAATGCGCACTGCGGCGGCGGCGGTGCGCTTGCCGTTGCGGCATTGGAGCATGAAAAGCTTGCGTTTTTGAATCGTGAACTCGATGTCCTGCATGTCTTTATAGTGGGACTCGAGTTTTTTGTAGATACGCTCCAACTCGGCAAAGGCCTCGGGCATTTGCTTCTGCAGCGTGGGCAGATCACTGTTGGCGTCGTTCTTGGACGAGTCGTTGATGGGCTGGGGAGTGCGGATGCCCGCCACCACATCTTCGCCCTGGGCATTGATGAGGTATTCACCGAAAAATGTCTTCTCACCAGTAGACGGGTCCCGGGTGAAAGCTACGCCGGTGGCGCAATCGTCGCCCATGTTGCCAAACACCATGGCCTGCACGTTGACGGCGGTGCCCCAGCTGGCGGGGATGTTGTTCAACTTGCGGTAGGTGATGGCGCGAGGGTTCATCCAAGAACCGAACACGGCACCTACGGCGCCCCAGAGTTGTTCAACGGGATCTTCAGGGAAGGGCTTGCCGCACTGTTCGAGGACGATGCCCTTGAATTCTTTAATCAGGGCTTTCCAATCGTCAGCCTTGAGCTCGGTGTCCAGATGGACGCCGCGTACTTCTTTTTTGCGCTCCAGGGCCTCTTCAAATATGGAACGATCCAGCTCCAGCACCACACCGGCATACATCGTGATGAAGCGGCGATAACTATCATAGGCGAAGCGCTCATCTTTGGATGCCGCAACGACCCCCTGGACCACGCGCTCGTTCATACCCAAGTTCAAAATGGTGTCCATCATGCCGGGCATGCTGGCGCGGGCACCGGAGCGCACGGAAACGAGAAGCGGCCGCTCAGGATCACCGAACTTCAGGCCCATGGTTTTTTCCATGAGAGCCATGGCCTCGGCCACTTCGTCCTTCAGCGTGGCGGGAAAACCTTTGTTGTGCTCGTAGAAGTGGGTGCACACCTCGGTGGAGATGGTGAAGCCCGCGGGGACAGGGAGACTGAGCTTGGTCATCTCATGAAGGTTGGCGCCCTTGCCCCCCAATAGCCCCTTCATGGAGCCGTCGCCGTCAGCATTGCCATTACCGAAAGAATAGACGTATTTTTCAGCCATTTGTCCCCCTGTCATCCGAAATGCCACGGTGTTGCGGTCCCTAGGTTTCAGGTCAGCGGGCGCCACTCACGGATGCGGTCCCCGATGTAATCCACGAGCTTATCTTCAGAGACACGCTCCTGGGTTTTCAAATCGCGGTGACGCACTGTGACGCCTGCACTTTTCTCGATGGTGTCAAAATCCACGGTGACGCCGAAGGGCGTCCCGATTTCGTCATGCCTATAATAACGTTTGCCGATACTGCCTGACTCATCGAAGTCGCAACGGTAATGCTTGCGCAAATCGTCGAAGATTTTCTCTGCCCGATCCGTAAGCGGTTCTTTTTTCATGAGGGGGAAGACCGCCACCTTGAAAGCGGCCAGCGTCGGATGGATGGCGAGGAAAACACGGTCTTCTTCAGCCCGGTAGCCATCGCAAAGCACCGCGAGGAGCGTGCGGTCGCAACCCGCGGATGTCTCCACGACGAGGGGAAGGTAGCGCTCCTTGGTCTCTTCATCGAAATACTCTAGTTTCTTGCCGGAGTATTCTTGGTGCTGACCGAGATCGAAGGCTCCGCGATTGTGAATACCCTCAATTTCTTGCCAGCCGATGGGAAATTCGTATTCGATGTCGAAGGCGGCTTTTGCGTAGTGGGCGAGCTCGCCGGGGCCATGGGCATGGAAGCGCAATTTCTCTTTGCGAAGCCCCAGGGAGCCCTGCCACTCAATGCGGGCCTGCTTCCATTTTTCAAAATGCTCTTCATCGGTGCCCGGGCGCACAAAGTATTGCATCTCCATCTGCTCGAACTCGCGGGTGCGGAAGATGAAATTGCCCGGGGTGATCTCGTTGCGGAATGCCTTGCCGATCTGAGCGATGCCGAAGGGCACCTTTTGGCGGGCAGTGGAGGCCACATTGAGAAAGTTAACGAAAATGCCCTGGGCGGTCTCGGGCCGGAGGTAAACCACGGAGGCGGATTCTTCGACGGGGCCCATGAAGGTTTTGAACATGAGGTTGAAGTTACGGGCCTCAGTGAGGTCGGCCTTGCACTCGGCGGCCATGCGGCTGGGCTTTTGGCCGCAGGGGGTGATTTCGAGTTTATCGGCGCGGAAGCGGGATTTGCACTTCTTGCAGTCCACGAGGGGATCAGTGAAGCCCGCCACGTGGCCCGAGGCCTCCCAGACTTTGGGGTGCATGAGGATGGCGGCGTCGACGCCCTCGACGTCGTCGCGATCCACCATGGAGCGCCACCATAACTGCTTGAGATTGTTCTTCATCTCGACGCCCACGGGGCCGTAATCCCAGCAGGAGCCAATACCGCCGTAGATTTCGGAGCTGGGGAAGACGAGCCCGCGCCGTTTGCACAACGACACGAGATCCTGCATGTTCTCGAGGTTTTTCATGCCTGACATGGGAACCAAGCTATGATTTTAGGCGGGAAAGCGCAACGGGAAGTCGCGGGAAAATAAGGGGTTTAGGGGGAGCGACGCGCCACACAGCGTACCGCATACTCATCCCCGACATTGCGATAGCCGGGGCTGAGGTAGCCCGTGAACCCATTGAAGGCATCGGCGAGGCGGGAAAAAGGATCGGGGAGGGCCGATGAAGACCAAAAAGAGTAGTTCGTAGCATTCAAGTTGGGGAGCACCTGGGGTCTGTAGCCTGTGCCCTCATATTCCGAGGCTGCCGTCGTCGCACCCATGTAGCCCCGCAGACGAGCGAAATCTTCACGGCTCGGGAGTTGAGCACCAATGCTCTCGCAGTACTCCTTGGCTCCGAGCTGACCGGCAGGAAACGGATAGCCTATGCTTGCCATGTATTCTGAACTTTGAACCATGTAACGGATAGAATGTTCCGCATCATCGTTTCTCACGATATCGCCCCAGATCATGCCGCTCTCATCGCGCCAGGCTTTGCCTAAAGCAGCGATGCTCCTATCACGGAGAAAGAACTCTTCGCCGTTGGCACCAGAAGCGATTTGGCATTCGGCGGGGTCCGGATTCAAGCAAACCATCTGAGCGCTAGCGCTTGAAGCGGTCAATGCCACCCCGGCGAGCAGACTCAATGTTGAAAAACCGAGAACCATTTCAGCCTTCATAAGGGACCTCTTTTGCAGTGCGCAGCAACATCAATAAAACTAAATACCCTAAGACTCCCAAAAAGTACGGCTATTTAGAGGTTGAGAGAAAAACTTCGCGATCGATATTTGCCTGACGCCTTGCTTGAGCACTGCCGACCTTGCGACCTCCGTATCGAGCTGAATGGCGTGGGCGATGCGCAACCGCTCCTTGAAGTAGAAAAGACTCGGATCGGGCGCTTGCCGACTGGTTTTGACTTCGATCAACGCGACGGGCTTCCGATTCCGCGTGATGACGAAGTCAACCTCGCGCTTCTCACGGTCGCGGACATAATGCAGACCCAGACGATCACCAAATGCATCCTCCAAGAAATGCACTCGCTTCAACAGATTCAGGGCTACTAAGTTTTCCACCCGGTCACCCATTGGCCGTTCCAGAAGGTCGCCGGAATCCATGAAATAGATCTTTGGCGTCTTGGACAGAGAACGCTTCAGTGAACCTGCATAGGGTGGCACGCGAAACACGAGATACAGCTTTTCCAACGCGCTGACCCACGCTTTTGCCGTCTTCGGGGCGATCTCCGCGTCCTCTGCCAAATTCGCGTAAGACAGCATGCAAGAGGCATAGTTTTTGAGAAGCTCAGCCATCAACTCCAACTCCTGCACATTCTTGATCGATTCCAGATCCCGTAAATCATCTCGCAGGAGGAGGCTCCACCTCTGGTTGCGCCAACGCTGCGCCTCATCGTCGCTGTCCGCCAAATAGGGATAGGGAAACGATCCGCGCCCGAGCATGCGCTGAAACCGCTTTTCCTCGGACAGCTTTAGGGGGTCTTCCGCGATGCAAAACGGGTGGAGACGCCAGGAACGGAATCGGCCAAACATGGAGTCGCCAGATTTCTGAAACAGCTCCAAGCGGGCACTGCCTGTAACAAGCATTCTGAGGCTCGAGGGCCGCGTGTCGTAGATCCCTTTCAGAAAGTTCTTCCAACATTTCTTCTTGTGTATTTCATCGAGAACAATCAACTCCACGCCGTCATCCCAGTCTTGTTGGCTGATTCGTTTGCGATCCTTGCCTTGGTCCCAATTGAGGTACTCACCCTTGAAGCGCGATGAGAGCAGCGCTTTTGCCAGGGTGGTTTTACCGCACTGTCGTGGACCACTAAGGAGGACCATGTGCTTTTCAAGGTCTTTGAGTAGGAATTCGGTCAGATAGCGCATATGACAAATATACCACTGAGGTCATTTTTGTCATGACAAAAATGACCTCAGTGGTATATTTGTCATAGCACGGACCCTTGGGGCTACTGTGCCATGGAGTGAAACCGTGCGTAGGCCCCGCGGCGGTCCAAAAGCTCCCGATGGGTCCCACGCTCGGCGATGCGGCCCTCCTCCATGACGATGATTTCGTCGGCATTTTGGATGGTGCTGAGCCGATGGGCGATGACCAGGGTGGTGCGGCCTTCCATGAGGTGCTCCAGCGCCCCCTGCACGGCTTTTTCAGAGGCGTTGTCCAGGCTCGAGGTCGCCTCGTCGAGAATGAGGATGGGGGCGTTTTTCAGCACCGCCCGTGCGATGGAGATGCGCTGGCGCTCGCCGCCGGAAAGTCGATTGCCCCGCTCACCCACGAGGGTGTCCCAACCCTGGGGCAGGCGCTCGATAAAGTCCATGGCATTGGCGGCCCGGGCCGCTTCGATGATTTTATCCCGACGTACATCGGCGTCCAGGTTGCCGGATTTGATGTTGTCATAAACGGATTCATTGAAGAGGAAGACATCCTGGGACACCACGGAAATTTTGGAGCGGAGACTCGCGAGGGTGTAGTCCCGCACATCACGACCATCAATAAGAACAGCGCCGCTCGTAGGGTCGTAGAACCGTGCGAGTAAGTTCACCAGGGTGCTCTTGCCCTGGCCACTGGCCCCCACGATGGCCACGGTGCGGCCCTTGGGCACTTTGAAGCTCATCCCCTCAAACACCGTGGCGAGGTCATCACCATAGCGGAACCCCACATCCCGGTACTCGATGCCCTCAGTGACCTCTCCAAACACCACAGCCCCGGGGCGATCGACGATGGCAGTCTGGATAGCCAGGGCCTCGTCGATGCGATCGGCGCTGGCGCCGGCCTGGCTGAACTTCATGGCGAGGTCGTTCAATGTGCGGATGGGATTGATCATGAGCGCAAAGCAGGTGAAAAACGCGCCCAACTGCCCCGGCGTCAGCCGTCCCTGCATCACATCGCGACCACCGACATACACGACAATGGCGATGGCCAACGCCGCGGCGAGCTCCACGGAGGGCGCCACGATTTCTTCCACCCGCGCCGCCTTCAGCGCATTTTCCACGTATTTGTCATTGCGGGATTTGAAGCGCGAAAAGGCAAAGCGCTCGAGAGCGAAGGCCTTGATGACACGAAACCCTGAGAAAGCCTCCTGCATTGCGGAGAACACCTGGCCGTTGGCCTCCTGCATCTTCGTTGTATAGCCCTTCATCAACTTGCCGGAACGCCCCGAGAGCCAGATCAAAAAAGGCGCGATGCCGAGAGTGATGGCCATGAGCTTGGGGTTCAAATAGAGCGCGTAACCGAAAGTGCCAAAGAACGTGAAGAGCTGCCGCACCGTGGCTGACAAATTGATGATGCCCTGGCTCACGTAGAAGACGTCATTCATGACCCGCGACATCAACCCACCAACAGAACTGTCCGTGAAAAACGCGGAGGAGAGCCCCACATAGTGCTGAAAGAGCTGCTCACGAATGTCCCTCATGATGCGCTCGTTGGCCAGGCGCGCGGAGTAGCCGAACGCGAAACGCACAAACATGTTGAGGAAATAGATGCCCACCACCGCGCCGGAACAATAGAGCAACACGCGAACATCGTCGGGGCGCCTCACCAGCACCTTATCGATGAGGTATTGGATGAGGAGCGCCGGGCTTGAGCTGATGGCGGACATGGGAAGGCTCAGCAACAGGCTCAAAAGAATGAGACGCCACTGGGGCTTGATGAAGGGGATCAGCTTCAGAAAGGATTTCATTTTCCCTTTCTTAGGGTTACACCAATAATTATGGGCGGTCATGTCCTTGTTGTTGGCGGCGCGGGCTACATTGGGAGCCATGCCGTGCGTGTACTCGCTCAAGCGGGCTACGGAGTCTCCATCTTGGATGACCTCAGCACCGGGTTCCGCCCCTTTGCGGGGGACTTCGCCTTCTATGAAGGGCGCGCCTCCGATGAAAAGCTCGTCACCCGCATCGTCCGCGAGCAAAAGGCCGACGCCGTCATGCACTTTGCAGCCCGCGCACTGGTGGGGGAATCCATGGCGGACCCCCTCCTTTATTACGAACGTAACGTGGCGGAAACCGTACGGCTGTTGCAGACGCTACGTACTTGCGCGGTGAAAACCTTCGTCTTCTCTTCCTCCTGCGCCACCTACGGCCTGGTGGGCGACAGCCCCATCAGCGAAGACCTGCCCCAGAACCCCATCAACCCCTACGGCATGAGTAAACTTATGGTGGAGCGCATTTTGCGAGACTCCGTGGACGCCCACGGGATGCGGGTGGCGGTGCTACGCTATTTCAATGCGGCGGGTGCCGATGCCGGCGGCGGCATTGGCGAAGCCCATGAGCCCGAGACCCATCTGGTGCCCAACGCGGTGAGAGCAGCCATGGGCTTTGGCGACGCCATAACTGTTCACGGCAGCGACTACCCCACCCCCGACGGCACCTGCGTCCGCGACTACGTCCACGTCAGTGATTTGGCCCAGGGCCACATCCTCGCCCTCAAGAAAGTGCAGCGGGAAGGCGGCTTCCAGCACTACAACTTGGGCACGGGCCACGGCCATTCCGTGCTGGAAGTGCTTAGTGAAATTGAGCGCACACTGGGCGAGGGGGTGCCCGTACAAAAAGGACCGCGGCGCCCCGGCGATCCGCCACGGTTGGTGGCTAACCCGGCCAAGGCGCACAGAGAGCTGGGATGGAAACCCCGTTATTCCATGAAAGACATCATTGAAACCCACGGGCGCTGGGAAAAGGAGAGGAACTCAAAATGAGTAGTGGTATCACCAAAGCCCTCTTCCTCGACCGCGACGGCACCATCAACGTGGAGCGCGGCTATATCAACGACCTCTCCATGCTGGAACTTATTCCCGGCGTAGCGGAAGCCATGCTGAAAGCCAAACGCACGGGCTACAAACTGGCCATGATCACCAACCAAGCCGGCGTGGGCCGGGGCCTGACACCACCGGACATGCCCGAGAGAATCCAAAAAGAAATCGAGAACCGCTGCGGGGTGGAATTTGACGACGCCCGCGCCTGCCCCCACAAACCAGATGACGCCTGCGCTTGCCGTAAGCCGGGCACACTGAATCTGCAACGCTCCATCGAAGCGTTACAAGCAGACGTGGCGAAAAGTTTCTTCATTGGCGATCACCTTCGGGATCTCGAATGCGCGGCACGGGCCGGCATGCGCTCTATCTTAGTGCTCACGGGCCACGGAAAAGACACCCATGCGGAGCTGCAGCTCAAACCTGAGGTGGTGCCGACATACGTGGCTGCGGACCTCGCCGCCGCCGTGGAGTGGATTCTCGCTCAAGGTGAAGGATGAGCAGCAAAATCCATTAAATTCAAGGTCTTAAGACCACCACCGGCATGCAGGGCTGGAATGTGGTGGTGCATAAACCCCTTTAAAAGCTCGAACAAGGCTACATGGGGGCCTGAAATCCCCCCTAAATCCTTAAAAGGCCGAGCCAGGAGAGCGCAATAAAGCACAATGAGGGCAGGGTCCAACTCCTGGTTGGTGCGCCTCACCAGGGCTGTCCTCAGGCAACGGGCACAGAGCAGTGCTCCCCCGGAATCATCCCAATAAAAGGGGTCGTCGGGCTGCGCCCGCGCAATAACGTCCGCGGCCTCATGGCAATCACCGCAGTGGGTGAGGTTGGGCGCGTAGCCGAGGTGCCGCAGGCCCTTGACCAAGAACGCGTTCACCGCGGCCAGCGGCAAAACACCGCCATCGAGCTGATGAAGCGCATTAGTGAGGCAGAGAAAAAGCTCCCGCTGGGGTACGCCGGGTTCCAGCACCTTGGAGCAAAATTCCGCGACGAACGCCGCCGCCGCCATGGATTCGTAATCCTGCGGGAGCCCCTTGAACTCATGGCGAATCACAGCCTCTTCGATGCGGGCCATTTCGGCATGGGGTTTCACCACCCAGGAGATATTGGATACGGCCAGAGTCTGCAACGTGCCGCCAAAGCGCCGGGAGTGTACCGCATTCTTAGCGAGACCGGTGATCTTGCCGTGGTTTTCCGTGAGCAGATGAACCACCATATCCCGCTCGGCATAGCGAAAAGAGCGCAGCACAAGGGCAAGGTCGGTGAAACGTTCCATTATTTAAAAGCCGCCACCCAGTATTGGCCGCCCAAGGGCAACCAGCCTAAAGCTTTTTCAGCCGCGGGAAGCATCCGCCGCAACACAGCAGGGAAAAAGAGCACGTAGCTGCCGCGGCTCGGCTTCAGATCGGCTTGCCGTAGCAGCCCTTCCAGCCTGTATTTGCGAATGAGCGCCGCATCCTCATCAAACTCACAGGTGCTCACTAGATAGCACGTGGCAGGATTATTGGGATTGTGCTCGAAGATGAACACGAAACCACCGGGCTTCAATACTCGATGCACTTCTTGAAATATTGAGACCCGGGCCTCAGGCGGGATGTGGTGCACCACGCAGGAGATGAACACGACATCGAAAACATTGTCTGCGGTAGGTATCTTGGAGCCGTCAAAGGGCTGGAACATGCCCGTGGTGGCGCCCGACTGAGTGCCCGCTACTTCAACGGAGCGTGCTGACATGTCGATGCCGCTGTAAGTAGCCTGAGGCAGCAGGCGGCGCACATGGCTCAAGGTCTTGCCGATACCGCAGCCAAAATCCAAGAGACTCAACGGGGCGCCTTCCCGCCCCAGGGTGCGCAACAGCTCTTGGAGCACCTCCACCTTGTGCTCATCAAAAGTGGCGCTACTTTCGCCCAACACGCCCAAGTTGCGATCGTGGGTCTGCTTATAATGAGCGGCGAACTGATCGAACTCAGACATGGTGACCCTCGACATTGTAATTACTACACTACGTACCCCGTACGGGGCTGAAAAATATACCAGGGCATATTTACTGCTGTGCGTCATTTTGTTAGATGGCCCTCCATGGGTATGGTTGGGCTCGTTTTTTTCTGGGGTCTCTCTTTAGCTAGTGCCGCCTTCGGCGCTGACTCTGAAGTTTGTGGTCCTCTTTTGGAACCCACCCCCACTGCCCAACTCCGTGAAAAACTCGATCAAATCACCGGGGACATCGCCCTCCTTCACCGGGAATCCCAAACATTGCGGCAACTGGTGGATGACACCGATCGCCTGCCCTATCCCCAGGCTGATCGCCACTCCATGGGTACGCTCTTCTCTCTGTATCGGCGGCTCATTGCTCAAATGACACCCCTCCATGAGCTTTACGCCCAATGGAAGAGCAGCCTCCCCCCGGATGCGGAAACCAGCGCATTGATTCTTGCCAACCCTTCCAATCCCATCGTCATGGAAAGGGACTATCGATTCTTCAATGAGCTCGTCGAAAATCTCTCAGGCGTCATCGTCCGATACCCCGACCTCATCAAGAGCGATGGTGCCGAGTCTCGCTACTTACGGTATTTTGCCAGTGATCTGCACTATACTCTTTCCGGCTACATGGGATGGTTCGCGCAGCGGGATCTCACATCGAAGCTCCGTTTGATCCCTTCTGGCAGCCAACTCGCCCTGTCCACGGCCTACGCCCCCTTGAAAGCTCACCTGGGACGTCTCACAGGCATCTCCGAGGCCAGTTCCCGCCAAGTCGCCCTGACAATGCAACAAGCCGTGGATTCCGCAACCCTTGCCCACAGCGCAGCTCATGATCCCAGCGCTGGCCTGAACCGCATCGAACGGGCGCTTTCCGACGACCAGATGATTCAAATCGAACTCTATGTGGAACGCATGGCACTCAATACCCATGTCCTCCTCACTGAACTCATGCAGCGTTTGAATTATCTACACATTGAACCAGATCCTGCTTATCGCCGCCTTGTCGTGGAAGGCCTCCAATCGTTGCTGAGGGAGATGCAGCGCATCGATGGCCACGATTCTCTTATCACCGCCATGGATGCCTCTCGCATCTTCCTAGCGGGCGTGTGGTCCGCCATCCCATCCCGACAGCGACTGCCTCAGGCCACTCTGGCCTTCTTTTCCGCTGGAATCGATTTGGCGCTAACCGCTGAGATGGAGCAGGTGAGAACCAGCGGTGTGCCCGTGATTCGCAAAGCCAATCAAACGTCCGGTGACGTGATCCTCCTCCACCGCGTGAACCTCAACGACGGTCCCAAGGTGCAAGTTCTCCGCATAGGCACACCCGTGATCATCAATGGCTCCCAAGTGGGTCGCATCCGTAGCCTCGCCATTGAGGGTGCGGAAAAGACACTTCGCGTCACCATCGAGGCCGTCTCGGCCAATGGCGCCGTGGAAAATTTCACACTAAACGCAGAATCACTGAGTCAAACTATTTACAGAGAGAGAGAAGAGCGACAAACAGCGCCGACAGCATGGTTCAGCGCCACTTCGCGACGCGGCAGCGGCGGCGCACTCAACTGACGGTTTGACGGCAGTCCTGCGCTGCCAGACAATGGAGCGGTGAAACGCCCCCCTACCGTTCTGCAAGACCCCAGTGCCTTCGCCCAAGCCCTATGCGCCGCCCCTCAGCTGCTGGAGCGCAGCCAAGAACAGTGGTTGAAGCGCTTTCATCTGAAACAACCGTTACGTGCCTCACCCACGGTGTGGTTTGCGGGCACGGGAAGTTCTTGGCACGTGGCCCTCTGGGGTACTGACTTGTTTCTCCGCAATGGCATTGCTGCGCGGGCCATACCTGCCTTTGATCTAGCAACAAAGGAGGGGCCACGCCCTCATCGTGATGATCTGATTTTTCTTGTGTCCCATAGGGGCTGTCGCAGTCTCACCGCTAAAGCGACGCGGGCCTGCAAAGGAGCACGAGTCATCCTTGTCAGCGGCGATGGCGCGGTGATGGGCCCCCATGAGCTGCTGGAAGCATCACCGCCGGAAGTGAGCAAAGCCCATAGCCGCAGTCTCATCGGCGCCATGGCGGCTCTCTCCGTGGCTCTGGG
>CAYHWW010000009.1:0-23074 GCA_964360145.1 uncultured Oligoflexia bacterium
ATGGCTTGAGATTTTGTGTTCATGGGCTCTTTATATCATCGGTTTTCGACACGCTAGAAAACGCACGGAATGGGCTTATAAGCGCAGGCTTTCAAAAATGAGAGGCGATGCTCAAGCTATCTGGACCGCGTGCACTACGGTGAAAAATAGGGCGATTCCTGGGCATTCCTGGTGCACCATCGCGAAACCGCGCCAGACCCCTGTCAAGGGACTCAGAAAATAAAACTTCAGCCAGAATTCAACGATACCATTTGTGTCGTTCTACATTTCCAACAGGGCCTGACGGCAGACTACTTGTCGCTGCTCAACACCCGGGGTTGGCCCATTCTCATGAAATGGCCGAGTAGTACGACCGGTCGGGGTAGTCCGTGCAATTTCCTGTGAGCGGGGCCCTACTCCTCAGCAGCGCCGCTGCCTTCGCCGCCCTTGGGTGCATTCAGCATATCGGTGTAACAAGGTAGCGTAAGCTCACATCCACCGCAGCGGGGGTGACTGCGGAGAAAGTCAGGGATGCCAAGATAACATCGGCGAGCCTCATTGATCTGCACTTGGCAATGCTCACAGCGCTGCTGCTTCTGCTCTGGGGTCTCACGGCGGGGCCGGGGGTGTGGCCGACGAGGCTGTCGGGATTGACGGGACTCCCCAGCAACGGGCGGCACCACCTCTCCCGCTAAAGAAAGCGGCGTCACCACCAGAAACATGAAAACACTGAGCACACTCAAGACTCCACGGTGCATACGAACCTCCACTGCCTCAAAGTATAGCAAACACACCCCTGCATCCACACCGGGCAGCCGCTGCCCACTGGGGGCCGATATCCTAAAGCTTTATCATTGATGGAATGGGTTTTCGTGCGGGCCTCTTCGTCTTTATTCTATTCATCGGCGCTCCGTCGGCCCACGCCGGCGACGGGGCGATGTTCCAGGATCGCTGCCTGCGGGAGGTGCGCTACCGCATGACCCAGATCACCCTCGATCCCACCGTGGCGGTTTTCGATGGCGTCATGGACCCCAGTTGCCCTAGCGAAAACGCCGGTCTGACGGCCCGTGACGTGGGGAATCTTGCGGACCTCACCAGGACGCCTCGCTCCCCGGGCGACCACCTGAGCCCCTACATCATACCCGGGGACTGCCAGTTCTCGGTCACCAGCTACCCCGTCTGCATCCCGGGCGTAACCACACCGCCCACGGGCCGAGACCCTCATCTCACAGGGGAACAATTGCGAGTTTCCCGCATCATCAGTGTGGGGGAATCCTATGCGGGATTCGTGGATGGATTAAGAGAGGCGGGCCTGGAAGCCTACGGCGTCGACATTGACGATGCCTATCGCCACCCTGAGCGCGATCCCACCCTGCGCGGCCGCGCCGCAGCCTACGCCTGGGGCAATGTCACCGCATTGAGCCACCACCCCTTGGTGCACGGCCACCTCGCGAATCTTGTGACGAGCTTTTGCCTGTTCTGCGCTTTACCGCCGGAAGTGGCTGTCTCCGCCCTTGAACAGTCCGCCCTGAGCTTGGCCCCCGGTGGCGAGGCCCGCCACGTTACTTTTCTCCACGGTCAGATGGCCGGCACCGACGCCGCCATGGCTGCCCTCACCGCCCTTAGAGCGCGCCTCGGTGCAAGGGCCAGCGCATACGACGTGGAACTCCACCGCCTTAGCATGCGCTACCGCGACGATGAGCGTAGCGGAGCCGCGATAATGCTGCGCATCCGCAGACATGCCGCAGGTGAGGCCCCTGCGGTTGCGGACCGGTGCCCCCGGGGATGACCCCGCCTGTTACGGCTTGCCGATAAAGCTTTTATACTTTTGGTCTTCGATCGTAACGTGATGAACCAGCCAGTTGTGGATTTTTTTGATAACCGTATCCATCAAAATCAATTGCCCCTTGGTGAAGTCGCCGCAAATTTCCTGCACCGAATCTGCAAATTGGTCATGAAGTTTTTTGTGCGCCTCAAAGTCATCAAATCCGTAGATTTTCATGACTTCTTCTTCCGTGAGAAAATGAACGTGCACGTAATCAGAAAGTTCTTTCACAACGAGCTCAAGGGCTTCTTGATTTTTCTGAGAATCGAGTTGGCCATCCTGTTTGATTTTGACGATTCTATTGTAGAGGGCAAAGAGCCGCTTGTGTTGCTCGTCGATGAGCTTAAACCCCACGCTGTATTTCTCTTCCCACTCTAAAGAAGTTAATTTCATTGTGAAATTTACGCACGAAAACTTAGAAGAGGCAAGGGACGTCCCTCAGGCCGAGGTTAGTTCCGTCCACCGCGCGTAAAGCCGCCCGGTTCCGTCGTGGTGACAGTGGATACGTTTGAGTTATGCTGCGCTCTGTGTTTTTTTTCTAGTCGTGCGCGAGGGTCTTCGTGCCGCTTTACTTTGTGCAACCGAATAGGCTGTTTTCCCCTTGTTCACGGTAATTTCTATACGATACAGATCAAATTCCAATACTTGATGGTCTCGTGATTCGCTCACCTCATCAAAAGTAACACCCTGAAGAACTCCGTTTGAGGTAAAAAAACCGATACCATCACCGTGATTCGCCTCAACGGCATCACCAAAGGGCCCTGGTAAAAAATCGAGATGCAATGCGCCGGTGCCATCGATTGGTATGTATGTAATTTTAGCTTTTTTCATATCGCACCCTTTTTAATTTTTTGTGTTTTTTGCGCTCTGTGCTCCCTGTTGGATACGCGGTAACAAAGAAACTTCCGTTAGTAGTCATTTTAACAATCACTACTATGTAATGCTTGGAGTCGAATCGGTAAAAGAGGTGATAGAGGTGTTTTTTTTGCTCCTCATAAACTTCGGATGGATCACGCAAAATCCGTTCTATAAGCTCTAAAACTATGTCTTTTGGAAAGAGTGGGAAGTGCCGCGAAATGGCATGCTCTAGCGCCTCCGCAAGTACGACCACTCGATCACCAAGCACACTAGTAATAACCCCATCAATTCTCTTACTCATCCTGTCCACTTCCGCACCTCAATCAATATCATGATTACCAGCATTGCTCAAACCCACAGCAGTAGTCGGGAGCACCATGCGCCAGCCGCGGCGCATTGATTCGGCCGTCTTATTTGATTTTCACGACTCCCGTAGAGGGCAAGGGACGTCCCTCAGGCCGAGGTTAGTTCCGTCCACCGTGCGTAAAGCCGCTCCACCTCGGTCTGCGCCGCTCCCAGTGCCGTGATCACTTCGTTGAGCTTGGAAGAACTGCTCGCGATCTTGGGGTCAGCGCTCTCCGTGGTCAAGCGCTCCACTTCGGCCTCGGCCTTGGCGATGCGCGTCTCCATCTGATCGAGATCCCGCTGGTCGTTGTAGGTGAGCTTGCGACCGGTCTTTTTGTCGCCGCTGCCCGCGCCCCCTTTGGACGTGGGCGCGGACTCTTCCGCACGCAACGTGCGCTGATCCTGTTCATGCCACTCTTCCCACTGCTCGATGCCGGAAAATGACGTCAATTTCCCCTGGGCCGCCCGAGAGCGCGGGAATGCGAGGATCTTGTTGGCCACATGGCCCATGAAGGAACGGTCGTGGGTGACGAGGATCACCGTGCCGGGGAATTCCATGAGGCACTCTTCGAGAACGCCGAGGGTGGCCAAATCCAGGTCATTGGTGGGTTCGTCCAGCACCAGCACGTTGGCCCGGGTGAGCATGAGCTTGGCGATGAGAAGCCGCGCCTGTTCGCCGCCAGAGAGGGAGCGCACGTACATTTCCATCTGGGTCGGCGTGAATAAAAACCGATCCAAGTAGCCCCGCACGTGCACGGGGTGGCCGGCGTAATCCACGTAATCGCCAGAAGGACACAGCGTGCGCATCACGGTGACATCGCCGTTCAAGCCATCACGGTTCTGGGCGAAGTAGGCCACCTTGAAATCATCCATGCGGCGGATGGTGCCACTGTCAGCGGCTTCGTCACCGAGCAGGACCCGGATCAAAGTGGATTTGCCGCAGCCATTGGCCCCCATGATGCCGAGACGGGTGCCGGGGGTGAAGAGAATGTTCAAATTCTTGAAGAGCACGCGGTCGCCGTAACTCTTATTCAAGCCCTCCGCGTCCAACATGCGCTTGGGGTTGCTCTCGGCGCCCTTGAATTGCATATCAACGGAACGGGACTGGTTGCGATAGCCCAGCTCGGACACTTCCGTGGATAATTCGCCATGGCGCTCGATGCGGGCCTGTTGCTTTGTGGTGCGGGCCTTGGCGCCCCGGCGCAACCACTCTGTTTCCCGGCGCAGCACGTTCTTCAAAGACACTTCACGACGGGCCTGGGCGGTGAGGAGCTGATCTTTGATCGTCACATAAGCTTCGAAGCCGCCGGGGGCGCTGAGCAATCCCCCCACGTTGGCACGGTCTAGTTCCAGGATGCGGGTTGTCACGTTTTGCAGGAACGAGCGATCGTGGGTCACGGTCACCACGGCAAAGGGCGCGGCGGCGATGACCTTCTCCAGCCACTGGATGCTCTCCACGTCCAAATGGTTGGTGGGCTCATCGAGAAAGAGCACATCGGGCTTGCGCAAAAGTTCGCGACCAAGAGCGACGCGCTTTTTCCAACCGCCGGACATGCTGTCCACCACGGTCTCTGGCGTTGCAGCGGCCCCCTTCAACCCCAGCTTGCCCATCAACTCTTGGCAACCCGCCATGGCCTCCCAATCATAGGGGTCTTCGGCCCCCTCCATGATGATCTCTTCCACGGTGGCGCCAGCGCGAAAGGTGGGCACTTGCTCCAAGTAGCCCGTGCGCAAGCTCTTGTTCTTGGAGATACGGCCGGAGTCAGGCTTCACCGTACCCGCGAGGATTTTCATCAGCGTGGATTTGCCGGCGCCGTTGGGGCCGATGAGACCGATGCGCTCACCGCTTTCAATGACGAAGGACAGATCCTCGAAGAGAGGCCGCGCCCCGTAAGAATGAGTGAGATTGCTGACAGAGAGAAGTACGGCCACGATCAAACCTCCGACCAGTGACTGGGTAACCATACTACTTCATCAATGGATGCAGCGCCCGTGAAATACATCACCATGCGATCGATGCCCATGGCGATGCCGCCCGTCGGGGACATCTTGCCAATGGCCGTGAGGAGCTCTTCGTCCACGGGGCTGGGTGGAAAGCCCGCACCGTAAATTTTTTGACGGAGGGCCATGTCTTTTTCAAAGCGCTGGCGTTGCTCCGCCGCGTCCGTGAGCTCGTCAAAGGCATTGCCCAACTCAAGGCCCCCCCCATAGACCTCAAAGCGCTTGGCCCAACGCAAACCACGTTCGTCTGTATACAGGTTGGAAAGCGCCGCCTGAAACCACGGGTAGCCATGGACGATGACGGGGCGGCTCAGCGCCTTTAAACCCGGTTCCACCTCATCCATGAAGACTTTGAAGAACTCATCATTGAAGCGCTCCCGCTCCAGATCAGTGGCGTCATCCGCTGGCAGCATGGCCACCAGGTCGCGGCCCGCGAAGCGCTCAAAGCACTCCTCCACCGAAAGGCGCGGCCAGGGGCGGCTCACGTCAACAGGGCTTTGCAGCGCATGGCCAATGGCGACAAACAGTTCCTCCACATCATCCATGATTTGCTCATAGCCACTGTGGGCCCGATACCATTCGAGGATGGCGAACTCTGGGTTATGGGTGCTGCTGCGCGGCTCCAGCCGGTAGGCCCGACAGACCTGGAAAATCCGCGTATAGCCCTGAGCCAGAAGTTTTTTCATCGCAAATTCCGGGCTTGTGGGCAGAAAACAGCGGCGCCCCTCCACGGTAAGGGGACGAATGTGGGGCTCCATGCCAGGGGACATTACTAGAGTGGGCGTATCAGTCTCTACAAAGCCACGATGATGAAAGAAATCCCGCACGGCGCGGATCAACGCGGCGCGCATGGGTCGGTAATCGGGGGCCATGGGAAGGCTTTGACCATAAAGGCCCCCCTGCTGCAACTCGATGATCTTGCAAAAGGTACCGATCCCTCCGTAAACTAGAAATCCACTCCAAGGAGACTGACATGAAAAAGTTGATGATTGTGATGATGAGCCTGTTTGCCACCGCTGCATTTGCTACCGAATCCACCACCGCTGCCGTAACCACCACTGATGCAGCCCCTGCTGCTAAGGCCGTGGCGAAAAAAGCCAAGAAGCACGCCAAGAAACAATCTGGCAGAAGGAAGAAGCATGCTGCCAGCCAAGAGCAAACCCCGCCCGCTGAAGGCGCTCAAGGTGAAGCTCCCGCCGGTGATCACGGCACTTCCCACTAAGACCGCACTCTGATAATTCTAAAACCGGGAGAGGCCCTGCGCCCTCCCGGTTTTTTTATGCCCGCCACCCCATCCATTGAAGCCGCCGTTCTCATTCCTCTGCTGGATGCCAGTGATGGCGACAATGCGCCCACCCACCAGCTCGTCACAAAAGACGGCTCCCACGACCTTCACGGCGAGATCCGCCTGCTCCTCACCATGCGCAGCCAAACCGTGGAGCACCACAAGGGACAAATCTCCTTCCCCGGTGGCGTCAAAGACCCTGGCGACAGCACGCTAGCCCACACGGCCCTGCGGGAAACCGAAGAAGAGGTCGGGCTGCCCCGAAGCCGCATCCGCCTCATCGACATGCTGGAGCCGGTAAACACCATGAGCAGCGGCTTCCTTGTGACGCCCTATGTTGGCCTCATTGCGCAGGCCCATGACCTCATCACCGGCGAGGCCTTGCTGCTGTCACCCCACGAAATCGAGCACCCCATCTTCGCGCCCCTGAGCTTTTTCTTCGATCACCCCCCGGGCAGCTTCATGGGGCTGCCTTTCTACGATTTTGAGGGCCACCGCATCTGGGGCGCCACCGCCGTCATGATCTCCCGTTTTTTACAGCGCGTTCAGAAGTTGTAGCCTGCAGACGCCGCGAGGAACCAACCGGCATCAAAGCCAAAGATGCGCTGATCCGGTTGATGGGCATCCACATTGACAGCATGGGTGTTGGTGCCCCGGCCCACGGCGACATCGCCCTCAAAACTGGCCTTTTTGAAGCCCGCTCCCAGCCGCGGCCTCACGGGCCCCCGCAACGACATGGTGCCGGTGACGGCGTTGAAAAGATCGTAGGACAAGGAACCCCTCGCAAAGAAGCCTTCTAAGAACTCCCACTCTGCTGCCACATCCAGAGGTACGACGATCTGGTCCCAATCCTTCGCATCCCGCAGATCAGCCCACCAGAAACCCGCGTGGGGGAAGAGATGGAAACCCTCCAGCGGATACCAGTCGTAGGACGCACCGGCGCCGAAGACCCGGGTGGTCGCCCCCGTGGAGCTGGAGGAAAAGCGGCTGCTGATATTCTCACGCTGTTGGTTGAAGACGACATAAGCCTTCTTGTCTTCCAGGGTGTAGCGCAGACCAGCGGTGATTTGATCAATGCTCTGTGTCGCGGCGCGCCCCAGGTCTTCTTCGACGTAAGAAGAGCTCAAGGTCCCGCCACCGAAGGCTTCTAAACCAAAAAATTCGACACCGCCGTGGAGGCGCCAGTCACTGGCGGTGATGTCCGCGGCTTCGCGGCCAAAGGCCCGGCGGGCGGAGCCCGTGCGATGGGCCCAAGAGAGCTTCAAGCCCCACTTCACGCTCCATTCGCCACCTATGAATAATTCCAATGGCCAGCGAGGGCCGAAGTCGGCACTACCGCCCCGCACATTGCCGAAGGGTTTATAGGTGGCACCGGGCTGGCCCAGGCCCAGGTCTTCCCGGCGGTTGAAGTAAGCGCCGTAGACGAAGCTTGCAGCGGAGCCGAAGGCACCACCATGGAGTAAGGAATCTCGACTGGAGTTCAATGCCACGAAGTTGCGGTAGTTATTGAGAAGCGCGGGGTTGTGGAAAATATTCCAATCATCGTCCAGCCAAAGAGAGCCCGGGGTGCCCAGGGCGTTGAGGGCGGATCTTTTTTCCATGGTGCTGATGGGCTGGAAAACAGGGTTGCCGCCGAGAGCCGCCACCCGGGCGAGGTTGGCGTGGGCGGGCGGTGCAGCGACGGAAGCCAGGACAGCGGCGAGGACGGAAACAACCGGTGTGATGCGCATGGGAAAAGGAAACCACCGCGGCGGCGCTTGGGCAAGAGCGAAGGCTTGACAGATAGATATCTAATATATATAATTCAGATATCTTATGAAGACATCCGTGGAACTCAATAAAGAAAAGCTGGAGCAAGCCAAGCAGCTGGGCAAGATCTCGACCATCAAGGAAGTGCTCGATGAGGCCTTGGATGCGTACATCGAAAAAATGCGGCGTCACGCCATGGCGGAGCTGCTGGGCAAGGGTTTTTTCGAAGGTGATCTTTCCAAAATGAGGAAATCCCGTGGCCTGCCTCGTCGATAGCTCGGTTTGGATCGCCGCCTCCCGCGCGGACAATAAAGAGTGTCTACAACTGAAGCGCCTCATTCAAGGGGGAGAGGCCCTGTACATCACGCGCCTCATCCAGGTCGAAGTTTGCCAGGGCGCAAAAACAGAAGAGCTTTTTCACTCTCTATGGGAATCATTTCTCGGCTTTCCCGTTCTTGAAATCACCGATGCGCTCTGTGGCCACTCCGCCTACCACTACTTCAGGTGCCGTAAAAAAGGGCTCACACTCACCACGCTGGACTGCCTCATCGCCACCATGGCCAGTCACAATAAAGTGCCGTTGTGGACCTTGGATAAAACCCTGCGCAAGGCCTCATCCCTCATCGGCTTTGAGCCTTTTGTTCCTTAATTCAAGTCTTGAAAAAATACATTTCAAGACTTGAACCATTTGATATATAATGGAATTATCTATGTACTCCCCTTGGATTACCAATCCACAATGGAATCTTGAAGACCTCCATCTCAAGCGCCACGCCGCACAGCGCTATCAGCGGCCCAGCCTGGTCTTTCAGGATGCCCCTGGCATCCACACGCTTCTTGGTCCGCGACGCGTGGGCAAAAGCACTCAATTCAAACTGTGGTGCCGGGATTTACTCAAGCACACCCCACCCCAAACCGTGGCCTACCTGGATGCTGAACGTTTTGAGTCCTGGCAAGACCTCCTCCAACTTCTTGAGCCTCAACTGAAGGGCTTGCGTTACCTCTTCCTCGATGAAGTCACCGCGGTCAAAGACTGGGAACGTACACTGAAAATATTGAGTGATAGCGGCGCACTGGACGATATCTGTGTCTGGCTCACTGGCTCCAACGCCTTTGACCTCAAAAACTCCGGTGAGCGGTTGCCAGGTCGTCGCGGCAAAAACCTCGGCGTCCGCGATGTCGAGCTGCTGCCACTCTGCTTCGCGGAGTTCAACAGCGCCTTGCGCGAGCACGGCGTGGGCAACAGCGACCAAGAACGCTTCGAGTTGCATTGCCTCTGGGGCGGCTACCCCATGGCCGTTTCAGAATGTCTCCTTGGGGGAGAGCCCTCATACGATCTGCTCCAAGAGCTCTTGGATGTGGTGCTGGGGCTCACCAGCAAAAAACACCGCTCACCGCGGCTTTCCGGCGCACTGGCGGAACGGCTTTGGCAGCAGTTGGGCGGCCGCAGCAGCTATCAAGCTCTGGCGAAGTACATCGATGCGGGTTCCCATCCCATCGTTCGCCAATATGTCGAGATCTTGGAGGGGTGTTACACCCTCATCACCGTGGAGCGCTTCAACGAAAAAACCAAGGGTGGCATCCTCAAGAAAGAGAAGAAATTCTATTTTTTAGACCCCTTGGTCATGGGGGCGCTGGTGTCTTGGGTGCAAACGGGCAGCGTGCAACCCCGTTGGCTGCGGGAACACTGGGCTGATGAAGCCAAGCAAGGGGCGTGGATCGAAAACATGGTGGCCTCCGAGCTGCGCAAAAGAGGACGCACGCTGTACTACGATGAACGCTCGGGCCAAGAAGTGGATTTCGTATTCCGTTCGCTTGAAGATCAGAGCCTCTACGCGGCAGTGGAAGTCAAACGCTCGACGCCGACGCTTTCGGAAGTCAAAGGCGCACTTTCCCTTCCACGCAGCGAGGTGTGGGTGGGCCACGGCGCCAAGGGCCCGCTGACCGCGCCATTTTATGCGATAACCGAGCGCCTGCTTTCGCTGGCGACGCGCTGAAGCCCCATGTAAGCCCCGCCCAGAATACCCTGGATAAAATCCTGCGGAAAAAGGCGCCCTTGATCGGCTGCGAGCTTTTCACGCCGTGAGCCCGCAGTAACACCCAAACCATCTTGATTTTGCAAGCCACACCAGTCAAGCTCCAGGCCATGGGCTTGGAGCCGAGCGACCGCGAAGCGGTGGCGGAGATATTGCGCTGCATTTCAGACATTCTTTCCGAAACGCGCCGCGTTTCCAGTAGGCGCCCCTACTGGAAAGTCGCCGATGAAATGCCCGATGTCGTTCTTGACCTGGGGGAACTCTGTACTCATGCGCGAACCCTCTCTCGAGGGGCCAGACGGCAAGCCCCTGGGGTGCCATGGGCTGCCCTTGCCAGGGCTGAAAGTCTCGTCATTGAAGCTCAATTAGTGGGCGTGAAAAAACCATGGGGTGAGATCCGAGCCTTTCTCGAACAGGTGGGAGAGCGCATTCTGCCACTTTATGACCGCATTGGCGCACGATGGCACCCCTGGCGCAAATGCCCACAGGGTCGCTTTTGGTCAAGCCATGACGGAAGCCAATCCTTTGAACCTCAATGTGTATGGGACGCCTCGGCCAAAGACCGGCTCCATCCGGATGAGATCCATGCCATTGCCCAAAAGCACTTCAAAAAACTCACTGATCCCTACGGCCTCACGGAAAGTCCGACCAATAAGCCCATCGGATTCCGGGATGGCAACAAGTACGACAAGCTCATCCAAGGCTGGTGCCAGTATTGGAACGATGTCCTTTGCATCCTCCATACCGACCCACAGCACTACGCCTACTTTCCGATTGAAACTGATGTAGTCAAAGCCCTGATGGCGTCAGAATCAGGGTTCAAGCCCGATCCGAAACACCATAGCTTGCCCAATGGTGATCCTGTCCGGGGAATCATGCAATTAACGGGCAGCACGGTCAGAAACCTGAAAAATGAACGCGGTGAAATGAAGGATCACTACGTCGTTCTGGATCTTGAAGATACGCTGAACCCTACCCTCTCCATTTGCGCTGGAGTACGCTGGCTTTTCCAAAAGCAAAAGCTCGCATTCCACAACTTAAAGCGCCCTCCAACGGGACCCGAGACCGTTGCGCACTACAAAGGATGCCTGCGACCGTACGTGGCAGGCCGAAACCCAGTAGATATGAGACCATTCACAAAGTGCTACAATGATCTTCAGAAAAAAGACTGAACTTCTCTTCGTCCTCGGTCTCAGCGCCAGTATCGCGCCACCACCTTCATTTCTCACCGTGGACCGTCGCGATATTGAGCCCCCCTATCAATGGCGATGTTTTGATTCCAAAACCATTCGCGTTCACTGCGATGAGAGGGACATCGACCCCGACTATGGCCCACTGAGCTTTTTTCATTTCACTCTGGACGATATCAATGGTCGATATGAATACTATTCCCGCAGAGCCCGACCGGTTGAGAGCTGCCGCATTCAATCCCGTGACATAAGAAAGATGCTAAAGGGTGAGAAAATCGTCTGCGTGCTTGCTGACCCTATCGGCCGGCTTGATGAAAACACTCTCCCCTTCCAGTACAGGGAATGGGTCTGGGATGAAGTACTCACGGCTAAGGGACGCACCTGCTGGTTCGGCCGCTTCTGCAAGGATGAGGATGAACCCACTCGCCAAAAACAAGCCGACCCTATCCGTTAAGAGCTTCCTTCCCCATATAAGCCCCACCCAAAATGCCCAGATCATTGCCAAGCTTGGACATCTTCAGTTTGGGCATGAAGCCCGGCCGGCCTGCGAGGAGCTTTTCCGCCTGGGCCTTGGCGCTCTCTAAGAACAGATCGTGGGCCTCACCCAATCCGCCGGAGAGGAAAATCGCGTCGGGTTTATAGGGCACGCTCAGGTTGTGGATCAGCCGCGCTAAAACAGCGGCGTACTCTGCAAAAATCTCCCGGGCCTTGCCATCGCCGCCCCGGGCCGCCTCAACCAATGCGTGAGAACCCCCAATGGGCAGCTTCAATTCCTTGATTCGGTTGCGCAACCCCGTGCCCGAAAGCACGGCCTCGGCGCAACCCATGTTGCCGCAGCCGCAGGCATAGGGCTTGTCCGTGAGAATCATGTGGCCCGCCTCGGGCCCGAAGCCTGAGCCCCCCATGAAAGCCTTGCGGTCCATGATGATGCCCGTGCCCACGCCGGTGCCCAAGGTGAGCACGATCCAATTGCGCATGGTGCGGGCGCCCCCCACCCATCCCTCGGCAAGGGCGGCGGCGGCCGCATCGTTTTGAAACGCCACGGGGAGTTTCAATTTGCGGGTCAGGGGCCCCAGCAGCGTGATGTCCCCCCATTTTGGGAAATTCGTGGGCTGGAGGAGCACGCCCCGAGAGGGGTCCAGCGGCCCGCAGCTCGCGATGCCCAGAGCCCGCACGTCAGGAAACTGCCGTTTCCAATCCAGCGCACGGTCCAGGAGGAACTTGCGAAAGCCCTCGACCCCCTTGGTGAACTCCACGAATTCCCGGTGCTGGGCAAGGATTGCCCCCTGGGAATCAACAACGGCGGAAGCGAGCTTGGTTCCGCCGAGGTCGAACGCAATGACTCGGGGATTGCTCTTTTTCTTCATGTAGAATGAGAACCATGGCCACCACAAAAAGAAAATCTTCTTCCGCTGCAGGAACCAAATCCAAGGGACTTTCCCGCATCGGTCGTGAGGCCTGGGGCCTTGCCCTCCTCTTCCTGGCCCTCTTCACACTGATGTCGCTGGTGTCCTTCAACCATGCTGACCCCTCCATGTTCACGCGGACGGCGCGACTGCCCTCCAACTGGGGCGGCCGCGTGGGCGCCAACCTCTCTGAGGTTCTGATCCAAGGCACGGGCATGGCAGCCTACCTTGTGGTGGCGCTGCTCCTGGGCTTTGCGGTGCGCTTCTTTCAGGGGGCTTCGCCGTTGCAGATCATCGGCAACGTGGTGTGGATCATCCTTGCTTACGTGGCAGGCAGCACGCTGCTGTCCCTGGAGTTGGGCATGGTGCGCTACGGCGGCTTGGCGGTGTCCTGCGGCGGCCTTCTGGGCAGTTGGCTTGCGGACACGTTGCGGCATTATTTCAATCTCTGGGGCTCCACCCTCATCACGCTGTGCGTTCTTCTCATCTCCGTGGTCTTTGCCACGCCCCTCTCCGCTAAAACCATGGGGCAGAGCTTGAAGCTTTCCGCCCGGGCGCTCTGGATCGCCGTGAAAGCCACGGCATCCGGTGCATGGAGCCTGATGAAGCGCGCCGCGGAGCAAAGCCGTGCGCTTCGTGATGCCCGCCAGGATGAAGCGGCGGCACGCATCGTCATCGGCACCGAAGTGGAAACTCCGGCGCCGCGCGGGCCCTCTCGCCCCGCGGAAGATACCAGCGACTTTGGTGATCAGCTGGAGCTCGTCATCGAGGAGCGCAAGGACCTGCACCTGGACCCCACGCCTCGTGCTTCAGCCAAGCCCGCCAAGTCGTCGGCAGCCCGGGCAAGCCAGCGCAAACGCCTCGGCGAGCCGCTCTCCGGCGCCTGGGCCCTCCCCACCCTGGACTTTCTAAAAGACCCCGCGCCGAAGCTCCACGAACTGAACCGCCTTAAGCTCACGGAGAATGCAAAAAACGTGGAAGCCAAGCTCGCCGAGTTCGGCATCACGGGCCAAGTAGTTGCGGTGCGGCCCGGCCCGGTGATCACCATGTACGAGTTCCGCCCCGGCACCGGCGTGAAAATCAGCTCCATCGCCTCCCGTGCCGATGATTTGTCTTTGGCGCTGGAAGCCCAAAGCGTGCGCATCGTGGCCCCCATCCCCGGAAAATCCGTGGTGGGCATCGAGATCCCCAACGACACTCGCGAAACCGTGATGTTGAAGGAGCTCCTCACCACCGCGGACTTCACCGGCTCCGAACAAGCTATCCCCATCGCCGTGGGCAAGGATGCCAGCGGCGCGCCCATCATCACGGACATCGCGGCCACTCCCCACTTGCTCATCGCCGGCTCCTCCGGCGCCGGGAAGTCAGTGTTCGTGAACACGTTGATCACTTCACTGCTCTACAAGTTCACCCCGCGGGACCTGCGCATGATCATGGTGGACCCCAAGCAGCTGGAACTGGCCCTCTACGACAAGATTCCCCACCTGTTGCTGCCCGTGGTGGATGACCCCCAGAAGGCCTCCACCGCGCTCCGTTGGGCCTGCAATGAGATGGAGCGGCGCTATACGATCATGGCTCGGTCTGGCGTGCGGAACCTGAAGGGCTTCAACCAGAAACTGGAAGTGGAAGGCGCGGAAAAGGTCACCAAACTGCTCTGCCCCGTGAACGAAGACGGCACCGCGGGGGCGCTCAGCGTGGCCCACATGCTGGAACACGACGACGGTGGCAAACCCGTGGTGGAGCACCTGCCCACCATCGTGGTCATCATCGACGAGTTCGCGGACTTGATGATGGTGGCGCGGAAGGAAATCGAAAACCACGTGGCGCGGTTGGCAGCCAAGGCCCGGGCCGCGGGCATTCACCTCATCATCGCCACGCAACGCCCGTCCACGGATGTCATCACCGGCGTCATCAAGAACAACCTGCCGTCGCGGGTGGCCTTCAAGGTGCCATCCCAAATCGATAGCCGCACCATCCTCGACACCATGGGCGCGGAGAAGCTCCTGGGCAAAGGCGACATGCTCTTTATTCCGCCCGGCGCATCGCGGTTAGTGCGGGCCCACGGCGCCTATATTGACGAAGAAGAGATCGTCAAAATCTGCGACTTCTGGCGGAGCCAAGGCGAGCCTGATTACCGCGAAGACATCCTCACCGAACCGGAAATCCACGGCCAAAACGGCGACGGCACCATCGATGGCGTCGCGGACCCCCTGTATCAGCAAGCCATCGCCATCGTGCGGGAAGAGGGCTCCGCCTCGGCATCACGGCTGCAGCGCCGCATGGGCGTGGGCTACAACCGCGCCGCCCGCATCATCGAGAGCATGGAAGAACAAGGCATCGTGGGGCCAGCGAGCGGATCGAAGCCGCGGGAAGTGATTTACTAGCCCCCCTCGATCTGCCGACATTCCTCAAAAAACAGGAATGCGGGCTTTGAATGTATCATTCAGCGAGCGGAACCCTCGTTTTTGAGGAATGCCGGGCAGGTTTTCAAACACACTCCGCACGCCCGTGCTAAACGCGGGCCATGCTCCTCACCACCTCCATCCCCGGCCTGACCCTGCGCCCCTGGCGCGTCACCGACGCCGAGCGCCTCGCGGCGCTCGGCAACAACCCCGCCATTGCCCGCAACCTCCTCGACAGCTTCCCCCAGCCCTACACCTTGGATGCAGCCCAAAAGTGGATCCGCACCTGCCTCGATCAACCCCAGCCACCGCACCTTTTTGTCATCGCTTTCAACGACGAGTTCGTCGGCGGCATCGGCGCTCACCCCAATAAGGACATCCACCGCTTCACTGCTGAAATCGGCTACTGGATCGGCGAACCACATTGGGGCAAGGGCTACGGCACCGCCGCCCTCAAGGCCTTCACGGCCTACATCTTCGCCCACCACCCCTTCGTGCGCCTCGAAGCTGGCGTCTTCCCCTACGCCGCCGCCTCAGGTCGCATCTTGGAAAAGTCCGGATTCCACAAGGAAACCATAAACCGCAACATGGCCCACAAGGACGGCGTCACCTATGACCGCCATCTTTATGTGCTCTTAAAGTAAGAACTCCGTTCTCCAAGTGAATTTCGCCGCCAGAAGCGGTAACCTGCACCCGCCATGGCCACCCTCGTCAGCATTCAAAATCTCGCCAAGTCCTTCGGACCTCGCATGCTCTTCAAGGACATGGCGTTCAGTGTCAACGACGGTGAGCACTTAGGCGTCATCGGCCCCAATGGCGCCGGCAAGACCACCATGTTTAAAGTCCTCACCGGCCAAGAGGAGCCGGACACCGGCCAGATCGTGCGTTCCCGGGGCCTGCGCCTCGGCTATTTACCCCAACACGACGACTGGAAAGAAGACGAAACCGTCGAGCACTATCTGGTCAACGGCTGCACCATGCCGCTGTGGGAGCTGAAAACCCTGGGCCGGGGCCTGGGTCTCGAAGAACAAACCTATGACGCCCCCATGGTGAGCCTCTCCGGCGGCTACCGCATGCGGGCAAAGCTTTTGCGCCTGCTCGGCCAGCATCCGAACCTCATGCTGCTGGATGAGCCCACCAACTACCTGGATCTCGAAACCACCATCGTGCTGGAGCGTTTTCTCCAGGGCTATGACGGGGCCTTCATGCTCATCTCCCACGATCGGGAATTTTTAAGGCGCACCACCGACCACATCCTCGAAATCGAAGGTGGCGATGCCACCAAGTACAACGGCAACATCGACGACTACTTCGAGCAAAAAGAGTTGCTCCGCACCCAGTTGGCGGCCCGAGCCATGACTCAGGCTGACAAAAAGAAAGAGATTCTGGATTTCGTCGCCCGCTTCGGCGCCAAAGCCACAAAAGCGAGCCAAGCCCAATCGCGCCTGAAGCAACTGGATCGCATGGAATCCATCGAGGTGAAGCCCCTGCCGGTCACCGCCAAGATCCGCATCCCGGTGCCGGCGCGAGTGGGGAAGCTCATCCTGGACTTCAAACACTGCGACCTCGGCTACCCGGATAAAACCGTGCTGAAGGACGTCAATCTGCAAATCAACGGCGGCGATCACGTCGCCGTGGTGGGCTTCAACGGCGCGGGCAAATCCACGTTTCTGAAAACCATCGCGGGCCAACTGCCTCTCATCTCGGGCCGCACGGAAACGGGCTACGAGATCACGATCAGCTACTTCGCCCAGCACGTGGCCAGTGGCCTCAACCCTCGCCACACGGTGTTTCAAGCCATGGGAGCCAACGCCCACCCCTCCGTGCTGCCTCAAGACGTCCTCGACCTCGCCGGCGCGCTCCTCTTCTCTGGCGATGACGTGAAGAAACAGGTCTCCGTGCTGTCCGGTGGCGAAAAAGCTCGAGTGTCCCTGGGGCAAATCCTTCTCCAAAAATCATCGTGTCTCGTGCTCGACGAGCCCACCAACCACCTGGACTTCCAAACCGTCGAAGCCCTCACCCAGTCTCTCGCGGCTTACCCCGGCACCGTCATCACCGTCAGCCACGATCGGGGCTTCATCCGCAGGCTCGGTACCAAGATCCTCGAAGTGCGGGACGGCACCGTGAATCTTTATCATGGCAGCTACGACGACTACGTGTGGAAGCTGCAGCGACAGCTTTTGAATCCTGGGAAGCCGCCCAAGGCCTCTGTGCTGACACTTGCCGTACCGACGGTGGCAGCCACTCCGGCCACGGCGAAGGCCTCTGCTATTGCAGAAGCCACGCCCGGGACGCAGTCCAACGCTGAGTACCGGGAGTATAAAAAATCCCTCGATAAAGAACTACGCCAGCTGGAGCGAAAGTTAGCTGACCTGGATAAAAGCATCGCCGAGCACAACGCCAAAATCGCTGAGATCAACGCAACCATGGCTACATCCAACCCCACGGCAGCCGCCCAACTCGTAAAAGACTTAAACACCTGCTACGCCGAGTTGCACAAAGCCGAAGAAGACTGGATGTGGGCCGCCGAACGCAAACAGCGCATCGACAAAGAGCTGGCCGAGCTAGCCCCCACCCCATCCAAGACTTAGCTAGCTAACGAACGACGGATTGCATGCCCTCGGCTTTGGAATTCAACACAAAGGTTAGCAAATCCTCCACAGCCTTGCTGCCTGGCATCTGCCTGGCCTCTGTCAGCTCCACGGTGATCACGGGGATCTTGCGATCAATGCCCGCGTAGCGTCCCAGGCTGCCAGGGAAGGAACCCAACGTCTTCACGGGCAATGGTGACCTGAGGTTCTTGGGAAATTCGAGCTTGCCGTCGTGGTCGAGAATGCCATAGGGCGCGTGCACCGAGATGATGATCTCCGGCTTGAAATCAGCGATGACCTTTTGGAAATACTGGGTCTCCGTCTCCGAGGCGGGCTCGTGGCCAGGATAACGACGTTTATCCTTCTTCGTTTTGCTCACCCAGTATTTGATGGCCTCTTCCCGCCAGCTCTTCGTTTCAAAGTTACGATTCAAATCCACCGCCATCAGGTTCGTGCGCGTGCGGGGCTTCGACCAATAACCATCGGGGTTGAGGAGCGGCAGAAAGAGGAAGCGCATCTTCCGCAGCTCGGAGTCCAGAGAGACATTTTCGAGAAAATCGATCCAACGAAACACGAGGGAGATGGCTGAGATCTCGTCACCATGAATGCCGCCCATGATGATGATGCGTCGCCCCTTCTCCTCACCCCATTGAAAATGGGGAATGATGATCTGACCGTTGGAGCGGGTATCGATCTGCCAGGGACGCAACAGACAACGTTTGCGGTCCACGGACTTCAGATCCTTGGCAAGCCCCCCGCACCATTGCTCAATGGTGTCGATGACGGGCAACTCCGGCGTGGATGCGGCAGGGGAGCCCGTAGTGGCGAAGACAAACAGTGCGGGGATGAGTAGTCTCAGATCAATATCCTGCCTGCAACCTAGCGATGCGTTCCTCAAGAGGCGGATGCGTGGAGAAGAGCCGCAGGAACCCGCCGTGGTGACTTGAGATTTTCAAGCTCTGCACCGCGGGTTGGGCCTCCACGTCCGCCAACTCATAGGTGCGGCGCAACGCTTGGAGTGCGGACACCATTTTATCACGACCCGCCAACCGTGCACCACCGGCGTCGGCACGGAATTCCCGGTAACGGGAGAACCAGGCCACCACGATGGAGCCAAGCATCATGAAGACAATTTCGAACACGAAGGTAGAGATGTGCATGACCATGTAGTTGGGGCCAGAGTCCCGATCCCGATCGCTGCGCATAGCCTGGGCGAGGGCGAAGGCCAGAACCCGAGAGAGGAACATGACGAAGGCGTTCACCACGCCTTGGACGAGGGTCATCGTCACCATGTCGCCATTAGCAACGTGGGCGATTTCGTGGCTCAGCACGCCCTCCACTTCTTCCCGCCCCATGCGATTCAGCAAACCCGTGCTCACAGCAACCAAAGCCCGTGACTTGGTGGGCCCTGTTGCGAAGGCATTCACTTCAGGGGATTCATAGATACCGACCTGAGGCATCGCAGGGAGACCTGCGGATTTTGCGAGGCCGTGTACGGTCTGCACCAAATCCTGCAATGCAGCATCATGGGTGTTGGGGTCAACGATCTTGACCCCCATCATCCACTTGGCCATGACGCGGGACAGTGCGAGGGAGATGAAAGAACCACCCATGCCCCAGACCAAGCAGAAGATCGCTAAAGCTTGATAATCGAGTCCGTAGGCATTCAGATAAGGCCGCACTCCCAGTAAATTCAAAAGGAGGGAAATGGTGACCATCACCAGAACGTTGACAGCGAGAAACAGTACAATGCGCTTGGCCCATGCCATATGTAAAAACCTCCTACGGTTTCAGGAAAGCCCTGGCCTGTGATTATGGCCCTCCGAAGATGGGGATCAAGCTGAAAGCGTCAAGTCCAGGAATACTGCGCGGCGCATTATGTTCTTGATTTTACTGAATAACCCTTGCCTGTAATAAACTGATGCGGGCCACGGCACCCACGAGCAACACACCAGCAACGATTTGGTGGGCAGCCAGGGCATGGCCCATGACACCCCAAGTCACTAACAACGCCACCAGGGTCTGGGACATTTCGCAAAATGTACCAGCCACAGCAGAGGTGTACTTGAGACCATAAAAATAAAAGAACACCGGAGTGAAGCCGGCGATGAGCATGAGCTTCAAATACTCCGTCAGGATGGGGCCCTCGCCCAACAGAGGAATCTGGGAGGTCATCTCACCGAAGTGTCCATTGAAGCCCACAATAGCCAAGGTGCCAAAGGTGCCTATGATCATGCGCAACGGTGCCGCCACCACCAGGGGAGTCTCCCCCATGAGGGCGCGCCCCGCCACGGTGGCGGTGCCCCAACAAAAAATTGTGCCCAAAACAAAGAGCAGTCCCAGGGGATCCTGCACTTGCAACCTGGTCAAATCGAAACTCTCGAGACTGAGGAGAATGCCTGAGGCCAAGGCCAACACGGCCCAGGGGCCGATCTTCCTTGAAATCTTTTCACCGAGGACCATGCGGGCCACGAATACGCTCCAGAGGGGCTGCAGATTCAGCAACACATTGGCCACGGACACGTTCATGCGGGCCAAGGACGCTGTGAAGAACACAGTGCCAAAGGCCGAACCAACAATGGCGGACACCAACATCCAACCGAAGGACCGCCGGGACATGGCCAGGGCCGCACGGATGTTCCAAAGCAAGAGCGGCACGGCGATGGCCAAGGACACCACGTGCTCGAAGAACACCAGCACATCGGACTTGAAGTGCTGCTGAAGATTCACCCGGAAGAGGGTCTCTACTCCCCAGAGGCCCGCCCCCAAGGCCACCATGGGGGGGCCATACCAGCGGGTCTGCGGCGAAGAGGGATGGGCAGCCATTCGATCTGGATGTCACATCACCTTGGATATCGCACTGAAAAAAAGTGATACTGATACACACTCCCACAACCCCATGAATCACACCACGCCGCGTCAATGGATCATATTTTTCTTTCTCGCCGTGGCCTGGGGCTCGTCCTACCTGTGGATCAAGCTTGCCTTAAGGGAAATCACCCCTGGACGCATCGCCGCTCTGCGGGTGTGCTTCGCTGCGATGGGGCTGCTCGTTCTCCTGCACGGCACCCGTAGGAAATTCCCGAGGGACCGGGCCACCCTGGCGAAACTCACCGCACTGGCGGTGCTGAGCATCGTAATGCCCTTTCATTTACTGATCTGGGGCGCGAGCCAGATCAGCTCCGTGCTCACGGGCATCTTGAATGGAACGGTGCCTCTCTTCACCGTGATCCTGGCCCACCTCTTCCTGCCCGGCGAACAGATGAATCTGCTTAAATTCCTGGGGCTCTGCTTGGGCATGGCAGGCTCCGTGCTGTTGGTGGCATCAGGTAACCCCCATGGCCTCGCTGGCCTGACTCACATCGGCGCGAGCAGCTCCATTGCCGGGGCTCTTGCCATACTGGCGGCGTCATCCTGTTACGCCATGGGTGCTGTGTTCGCCAGGAGCAGGCTGCAATCCGTCAATCCCATCACCCTAGCCACCACGGCGACCTGCATTGCCGCGGCCCTGCTTGTACTCATTGAACTCACGATAAACCGCCACGTCACCCCTGTGTTCCCCCGCCTGCCCCTCACCTGGGTGGCCTTGGTCTGGATGGGGCTCATAGGCTCCAGCGCTGGCTACGTGCTTTACTTCCACCTGCTCGCGGCCTGGGGCGCATCCCGGGTCTCTTTCGTGATGTATCTTGCGCCACTGGTGGCCATGGTGCTCGGCATGCTCTTTTTAGGAGAGCGGCCCGGACTCTTGCTCTATGCAGGCACGGCCCTGGTCTTCTGCGGCATCGGCGTCACCAACATCCGGCAAAGAACTTGAAAACACCCAGCCCCCCTGTTACCTCTGGGGCTTCTCTGTAATGAACATCCAAAATATGTTGCGCGCTCTTCTATCCTCTTTCCGCATGAAGGGCCGGGAACAGCCACGTGCTCCCCGGGTCTCCCTTGCGCCATTGCATCGCGTGACCTTCACCGCCCAACTGCCTGAGGCGGAGCTCCGCACCATCGCCGTGGCCAACGTCTCCAGCGGGGGACTGGGCCTCATCAAAGAAGATTCCCTGCGCCTGCCTCGTACCGGTGAACAGATCAAAGGCACCCTCGACATCGACGGTGAGTCCTTCTCCATCGTTTTAAAAGTGGCCCATCACAGCGGCAAACTCACGGGCTGTCAGTTCATGGCAGCTCCTGCCACCCTGAAAGACCGGGTGGAACGTTATTTTTCAGCGGAACTCACGGGCAAGAGCTTGAGCGAGGTCAACCCTGATATCTTGAAGCCCGAACACGACGGCCGCCCCCGGTGGTTCAGGGGCAAGGGCTCCGCTGAGATTTACCTCATACAAGGCGCTGACCATGGCCTCGTGCGCTTTCGTGCAAGTTTTCTGGGCGTAACAGTGGAAGGCGTCCGGGGCAAATCCCTGCGTCACGGTTTTGTCACCGCCACCGACCCCTCCCTGGATGAAGACGGCGAAGGAGCCAAATACAAAGGTTCCGCCATTGTCCACTATGTTTCCGGCCGCCCTCCCGCGGACGTACTGCATGCCATTGAAAGATTGGTGGGCCAAGTGCAGGGCCTGCCCCAACCCCTGAAGAACGAAATTCTAACGCTGATCAAAGGAGCATGAACCATGACCATGAACAACCAGACCACCACCGAAGAAAATCGTGACGATGAAGGCTCTGAAACCACTGGTGGACAGAACCGTTCCGCCTCCGTGCCCCGCATTCCCGTCATGGACGGCATTGAAATCGATCTCATACGAGAGCAGCTTGAAAACCACGGTCGCGTCGTCATCACTCGGGAAAAAGGCATCTTCGTGCCCGACCGCACCGTGAGCCTTTTGACCCGCGCCCTGCGCGTACCCCGGGTTCCCCGCAGCAATGGCCCTACGCATTTCAGCATTCCTCGCCATGTGGATCGCTCTGGCTTGCTGCTCGCATCCACCGCGGACTGGGACCCCATCAACTGGCGCACCCGTGGCGCCCGTCCCCAGGGTGCGCGAGCCATCCTGCTCTCCAAGCCCGCCCTGCGCTACATGCCGGAAAGCGGCGTCATCAGCTGGGCCCAAATCGAGGAGACCCTCCGTGGCAACGGCGTTAACGGCGTGTATGAGCCCCTGGCCGTGGCCATCATGCCCCAAGGCGATGCCAAAGCCATCCGCCCTGAGCTGTACTCCATCCACGCCACGGGCGGCAGTCGCAAGAAGAGCCTGGTGGATATGGCCACCAGCGTATTCAAGCGCGGCAGCACCGCGGCAGCGGATAGCAGCAAAGAAAGCCTCACGGTGAGCGAAGCCGCCAAGGGCCGCTGGGCGGAAACGCTGAAATCCTTCAAGCTGAACCGCCCCTACATCGTCGTGAGTCCCTTCGGAAATCCCGCGGATGGCATGCACGACTGGGCCGTGGAACGTTGCGC
>CAYHWW010000009.1:23174-48649 GCA_964360145.1 uncultured Oligoflexia bacterium
TGGTGATCCACGCCACGGGCCCTGAGGCCAAGCAGGCCGCGGAAGCCTTGGGCGTGGAAGAACACGGCTGCTTAGAGGGCCTCGACGCAGGCCCCGTGGCCCGCGCGCTTTCCAAGGTAGTCGTGAACCACTGACTTAGTTTCAGCACCACCGAACTTCCGTTTCGCGGAAGTTCGGTGGTGCTGAAAATTTCTCAAGGCCTTGGACTTCCGCGAAACGGAAGTTCGGCGCTGTAAAATTCGCTAGGGAACAGCTGCCGGAGCGACGGCGGCCCTGAGCTCAATGGCCTCAGCGGCCGTGAGATGGCCACGCTGCTCAAGCATCACCACCGTTTTTTCGAAATGCTCCACCATGCTCCGCCGCTCTTTGAGGATTTCCTCCGCCGCCTCACCACGTGGAGTGCGCCCGCTTTGGAGGCCCCCCGTCAAATCCCCATGGAAACTGTAGGACTGGGTGACCGCACGGAGCACGTCCACGGTATTGAGCACTGGGGTTCCTTTGAGCGACCGCTCTCCCAATGCCTGCAAAACACCTCTAATGCTCACAAGACCATAGGTCGCGCTCAGGTGGGGCTCAGGCACGCCATAACGTTCCGCCGCATCCATGAACGCAATGAGGAAGCGGTCCTCCCCCTGGGCCTGTACTTTGAGACGGGCCACTGTCACATCGGCGAACATGCCGAAGAGCTCAATCCTCTGCCGATGGGACGCGGAAACCACTGCATCAAAAAGCTTGCCGTTCTCCTCAGGCGTGAGGGCACCAGCGTAATTCAAGCTGGACATGGCCATGGCGATGCCCCCCTGGGCCATGCTCTCCATCTCGGATGCGGAAATCACCTTCAACAAAAGCTGAAAGGGGTTTCGAACCAAGCCGTGACTCTTCGAGATGGCTTGGGGCATGTGATACAGGGTGGACTGCAATTCCCTGCCGCCTACGACGATGGCCCGATCCAACGTTTGAGTGAGAAGAGCCGTGAGGGGGGCGCTCCAATTCCTCGTCGTGGGAATGCGGTGAGAATCGGGGATGACGCCAGAGAGACGATCAAACCTGAGAGCGATGATCTGCAGGGAGCCGTTAGCGACATTGCGATGAGCCACCACGTGCGTGAGTAGATCCAACGCCCGCCCCAAAGGAAGAAACATCCTGGCGTTGGTGTCCCTTGCACCCATCGTGTCGATGGGACGCGGCCTCACGTAGGCCATAATAGCTTCAGTGAGTTCCTTGAGCTTGTAGGAGGAGGTATCGGCATCAGCCAATGCAGCCATGGCTCCAGCCACAAAAGCCTTGCGATCCACCGCCGCCCGGAGAGTCAACGCCCTCATTTCTTGCAGGGCCTCCTCGCATGCGCCTTTATGGCCAAAGGTGCGGAAGGATGCCTGGGCTACTGGGGCGACCATGGCGAAGGCGGTGAGAACGACGAAAATCAAGCGGATCATAGAAACCCCTCAAGACAGAGGGCACTACAATCAGACCTAATTGAGATCAAAGCGGAAATTTCATCTCGCGGAAAATATCTTCCGGCGCACGGGGGGCCCAGCTCAATTCCCGCTCGACCTTGGTGCTGATGAGGCCGCCCTTCAGCGGTCGCTTGGCGGCTTGATTCAGTTCAGCAGTGCGGATACCTTCGATTTTTAATTGGGGTAGCCCAAATTCCGACGCAATGAGCTTAGCGAAGTCTGTGCGGGCCATCTGTCGGGCGCCGGCCACATGATAAATACCGGCAGCATCATGAGCGGCTAGTTCCACCGCTGCCCGGGCCAGCTCCACGGCCCACACGGGGTTGGCTTCCTGGTCGCCGGGGAGCCGCACCGTGCGGCCCTCGTTGCCCGCGGCCATCATTTGCATGAGGAAATTCTTGGAACCCTCGATGAGGTCATAGACACCGGTGGTGCGCAGGATCAGCCCCTGGGGCGCCCGCCTCTCCATCCACTCCTCCACCAGTGCCTTGGATCGTCCGTAGGCACATACGGGGGCGCGGGGGTCTTCTTCCCGATAGGGGCCGGCGACGCCGTCAAAAACGTAGTCTGTGCTGAAAAACACAGGCTTCAGACCCTTTTCCAGAGCCCAGGCCAAGACTTCCTGGGTGTGCTTGAGGTTCACTCGGTCGCAAAGCGCGGGGTCCTTCTCACACCCGTCCACGTTGGTGTAGGCCGCGGACAGAAAGAGGGCGCCGGGGACGCCGGGACGGATGAGTCGATCCAGGTCTTTCAACGCCCCGGAAACGCCAGCCGTGGACTCCAGGTCCAGGGCCGACCAGTTGACGGCGGAAAGCTGCTGCCACCACCGATCGCCGGTGGAGGAAAGGGGGCCGGAGGGCTCACCGTCCTTTATTGCGCGCGAAGTGGCCGCCAGGTTCAACAACTGGGGTTGAAAAGCCCGGAGCTCCTGCACCAGGCGCATGCCCACCTGACCCGTGCCACCGATGACTACTGCTTGCTGGAGTTGCTGACGCTTCATTTGAGGCATGGAAGGAAACTAATCCATCATCCTCGCGGCGTCATCATCGAACCTGGGCCCGCAAAAAACGAGCGGGGCAGCCCGGAACCATGGCTGCCCCGCGGTATGCGTAGTATTTATAAATTATGTTTAAAGTTATTCGTGAAGCTTAGTGAGAGCGCTTCTTGGTGGTGCGGGTCGCACCAACAAGAACTTTACGCAAAGCGAGCTTCAGCTCGGTCTTGCGATCGCCATCAGAGCCGCGGAACTCACTGACGAGGGTTTGAACTAAAGACATTTCGTCTTTGTTCAAGCCTTCAGGAGTGATGACGCTGCCACCGGCAACCCCAGCTGCACGGGCGTAGCGGTCTTGCACTTCGCGCAAAGCCACGGACATCAAGTCACTCTTGGAGATACCGAGGATCTCGGAGAGTTTCTTGATCTTCGCCTTCGGCAGCGGAGAGACACCGCGCTCGATATTGGAGATGGATTGCGCAGTCTTCAAGCTCAGGAGCTTGGCGACATCGCCTTGACTAAGATTGCGCTTCTCACGCATTTCACGAATAAACTGTCCGACTAATTTTCCCATAAAGGGCGTGTCTAGCACTGCACCAAATGCTTCTCAACATGATTTATTATATTTTCTCAATTCGTATGCTTGACTAAATATGTACTATTTAGTCCTGGCCCTTTCTTGGGCCAAAACACGCTTGACTGATTGAGAAACGCCCTCGGATTGTATTTCTTTCATGCATGCCATCCAACGATCGCCAGGCAGGTCGCATTCGTTTTTGTAGCAAGGCGCGCAGGAGGGCCGGGCCACGATTTTTTCGCCACGGCCGTAGATATCCACCTCTTGGTCGCAGGTGGAACCAAAAAGAGCAGTGACCGGAGCATCAACGGTAAGAGCCAAATGCATGGCCAAGGTGTCACCGGTGACCACCACGGCGCAACGTTCGAGCACCGCGGCGAACTGGCGAATGCCGAAGTTTGCCCCCGGATAATGGGCTAAAAAACCGAGTTTTTCAGCCAAACGGTGATTACGGTCCTCTTCATCTTTACCGCCCAGAAGCAAAACCCGGGCGTTGATGTCCCGAGCCAGGCGCCGAGCAAGATCCTCGAAGGATTCCTCCATCCACTGCTTCGTGCGAAACACGCGACCGCTGCCCGTATTGAGGCCGATGATGGGGCGATCGCCCCCCCATCCCAGGGACCGCAGAAGCTTGTCCGCCACGGCGCGGTCCGCCGGCAGAAGCGGCATCTCATAAGGGTCCATGGGCTTCGGCACCGTCAGCTCGGAAGACTCATAAGTAAGCTCTTGGTAACTCTTTTTGTTTTTACGGAACTTCAGTTCGTCCGACAGGCCTAGATCAAATGAATATTGTGAAGCTTTGTTCACAGGAGCCATTTGCCCCTGATCATTCATGACAAAGCCATATTTATGGTCGGCCCGGGCAAGCTGGGCCAGCGCGATGGCGGCGTCCTCTTTGTCATAGCAGTGGACTTCATCGAAACGCTCCACGAGGAGCCGAAGCATGGTGCCATTATCCGGATCATCCACGGCCACCAGACGGTTGATGTGGGGCGTGGTGCAGAGCATATCCCGGGCATTGGACTTGGTGGCCCAGGTAATATGGGCCCGGGGGTATTTACGCCGGAAGGCATGGAGCACTGGCGTAGTACGCAAGACGTCACCCAGAGCCCCCAACTTGATAATGAGGATCTTTCGCTCCCAAGGGCTGTACTGGTCGCAGCCGTCGCAGAGCTTCTTGGGGGCGCAGGGTTTATAGCCCTTGAAATGAAGACAATCGTACTTATACATGCCTGAACTGTCCTTCTTCCCAATCTCTCCCTAAAATGACAACGTAGAATAATGGTAACTTGGCGAGAACAGGGAAAATACGCCGCAGCGCTGGGACTAGGCCTCGGAGCGGCGGTAACAGCGCTTTGCGTGGCCCTCACGCTGGGTTGGCCAGGGAAGCGATTCCAAGGCCCTCCTGCCTCCGTTGTGGCTGCTTACGTCCATGCCTGGAGGGAGGCCCGCCCCCTCCCCCTCTGGCAACCAGCCCCAGACTCGGGGACACCCGCATTTTTGGCTGAGCCCCCCCTGTCCCCCTCTCTCACAGCTGCATTGTCCCGCATTTTGCTCACCCCCGCCCCCGCGGCAGCTCTCTTATTGGGGGCAGTAAGCCTTGCCCTGGTATTGGGAACCATGGTCAGCACCCCCCTAGCGGCCCTTTCTTGGGGAGCCATGGGTACCGTCGGCATACTGGCCACAGCCCTGCTCCATGTTCCTGATCATGTTACAGCTGCGGGGATCGTGGCCCTCTGCTGGGCCCTCGCTGCTGTCATGGGCTCTAGGCTCCCTAAGGGACTACTGGTGGGGGGCCTCTTCGCCCTCGGATCGGTAACGGGCTTGGTGACGGCCCTGGCAGCACTGCTTTTCGGCGCAGCGAGACGCCCGGGTCTCATGCGTAAGCCCCCTGCCATCGCCTACGCTGCAGTGCTCCCCCTCCTCCAGGGAGCACTGCTTACCGCGCCATTCTGGCTGCCGTGGCTGCAAGAGGCTCGCCCGGCGGGGATGCTGAGCACCGCTCTCTTCCCCGCTGGCGGCACCGCAGCCTTTCTTGTGGCCATGGCTACCATCGCGGCATGTGGTGCTCTGGAACAAACCCTGCAAAATGCCAGGGGCAAGGCGTCGTCGATGACTTGGGAATGGCGCTGTGCCCGCCTCGGTGCATTGGTCATGGTTGCACTGATTTTCATCACGGCACCGGCACTGAAAATCAGACTCTCTGGAGTCAGCAAAGTAGCCATCGCCCCAGTAACCCGCATTCAGGAGGACCCCCTCAGTCTCTCCGCCGTGCAAAAAACTGCTCCCAGTATTTTAGGGCTGACTTCAGGCAAAGCGGACATCACATGCTGGTGGAAAGGGGCGAGCCGCTTCCAGTGCCAGGCCTTCGCCATCACTGCCACTGCAGTGGAAAATAATATGCGCCCCTACCCAGGCTGGGCCTGGGCCGTGGATGGCAAGCGGATCAAAGAGAGGAAAACCAAACTCACCCCTGGGGCTCACGAGCTGACCTGGACGTTGAGACAAACGCCACTGCGGATGCTTTCCTTCGCCCTGTGCATCATCGGCGCCCTCTGGGCTATCCTGGAAAGCCTGCCCTACGGTCGGAGATGGCGCCATGGCGCGATCCGCAGATGAACGATCGGCCGATGACACATAAGTTCCCTCGAAACGGTGTGCTGGCGGCGTTGGCGATTGGCCTGGCAGCGCGTCTTCTCCACGCCTGGACCTACTACGGCTGGAAGTACGACGACGAACACTGGCAAGTGATGGAACCCGCCAACGGACTCGTACATGGATTCTGGCACCGCACCGTGGAGTGGCAAGAGGGCTTAAGGAGCTGGATCTATCCCTGGCTGGTCTCGTGGCTCATCCGCCTGGCGGAAGCTCTGGGCCTCAAAGACGCTATTTTTATCGCGTCCTTCATACGCAGCGCACATGGAGTGCTCTCTCTCGTTGGCGTGACCGCCGCGGCCATACTGACCTGGCGGTGGTGCCAAGCAAATAGCGCTGCGCGGCCCTTCGCACGGGGGGCGACATTGGCGACGGCCTGGTGGTTGGCCCTTCTGCCGTACTCGGTCTACATGGGAGCCCACTGCCATGGGGAATCCGTGGGTGCGGTATTTCTCGTGTGTGCACTCCTGGCCATGCAAATGGAGCGAGCCGTGCTGGCCGGACTATTGTTCGGCGGGGCCCTCGCCATCAAAATCGATCTTGCCGTGTTGGGCCTCATGGCGGGGCTTTGGTATTTAGGGACCAGGCGCGTGGGCGAGGCATTGAAGCTCGCTGTCGGCGTTGTGGGCCCGGTTTTGCTTGTGGGCTTAGTAGACAAGCTCACCTGGGGTACCTGGTTCCAAAACGTGTTGGGCCATGCGCGAGTAAACCTGGTGGAAGAAATCGGCAACCAGTGGGGTGTGAGCCCTTGGTATCAGCACATTCTTTTTGTGCTCTCCATGGGAGGCCTGCCCCTGCTGAGCGCGTTGGCCTTGCTGCCCACGGCTTGGAAAGGGCTTTCCCGCGAGCTGAAAACCGCCTGGATCGTAATGGCGGGATTCGTCGCGGTGTTCTCTTACGTGGAGCATAAAGAAAAAAGATTTATGACGCCCCTTCTCTACCTGAGTGCGGCAGCGGCCTGCGCCACCTGCGCCACCTGCGCCGCCGGAGCGCCCGCCGTGGGGGCCTGGGCCCGTAGGCACCCCTTGGGCTTGAAGGCCGTGGCGGCAGCCGCGGCCGCGGGCGTGACCCTCCACCTCGCCACGGAGGTGCGCAACTACATCACCGAGCGCCCGTGGCATGAGCGGGTACTGGCGTTACGGGCTGGCGGGCTCGCCACCGGCGTGGAGAAATTCGTATCCTGCCAGTGGCCGGCGAATTTTTACTTCCCTCGGCATATTCCTGCCGTCAATGCGGCGTGCACGCGGGAGAATATCACTAAGATGGCCAAGGGCATCCGGGCCATCAGTGTGGTCCATGACGGCCCTCATATCGGATGGTGGGAAGAAGAGGGCTTCAAGTGTGCACCCTGGCCCCATCCGAGACGACAGTCGAAGGATCCGGTGCCTGCTGCCTGGCGATGCGAACGAACGCTCTAGGCTCGCCTAGTCCTGGATGGGCTGAGGCCCGGCGACTATGCCGGCGAGGTCGGGGTCAATGCCATCCGCGGTGAGCTGATCCCGCTCTTTTTTCATTTCGCTGCGGAAGGCGCGTTTCTCGCGCTTCTCTTGCTGATGCTCTTGCTTGGAACGCTCCCGATCCCTTTTGTTCCGAACAGCTTTATTGGGCACCGCCATGGGAACCTCCTTGTTTGATGGAGTGGCTAAAGCGCAAGCGGGGACTCTGCATAATGCAAAGTCCCCGCATGCCATTCAAATCTATGAATGCGAGTGATCAGTAACGGTTGTTGCCGCCGCCGCCGTAGCCACCGCCGCCGCCGCGATTTTCGCGGGGAACCATGGGCTTCGCTTCATTCACAGTCATGGCGCGGCCTTCGAAGCTGGCACCATTGAACTGATTGATTGCTGCGGTCGCTTCAGCGTCCGATGCCATTTCCACGAATCCGAAACCTTTGCTACGGCCGGTTTCGCGGTCAGTGATGACCTTTGCGGAATCGACAGTGCCGGATTGTGAGAACAAGTCACCGAGACTCTGGTCGGTTGCGGAGAACGGAAGATTACCAACGTACAATTTCTTACCCATAAATACCTCCTAAAGGCTGGGAGCCGCTTAAGAGGATATGAGCGAAATGCCCGCAGACTCTGAAGTAGCAAACTAACTAACGGCTCCATTCTAGCACAGTGCGCGTCATACACCGAGCTAAATTAGCTCGGAATACATCCGTCACATCTGGATGGCGCCGATAACCACGGAGAATAAGAGGAGCCCCACCCAAAAGAGGTCTTCTTTGTCGGGCAGAATCTTAAAGAGAGTTTGGGTCCATCGAGTTTTCACGAAGCAGCCCTAGAGCAAGGGTTATGCCCAGCGCGGCGCGTTGATATTCCAACGCTTTCCCCCTCAAAACAGCTCTGTAATTGTTTAACCCTTACACACTTGCACAGAGGGGTGACTATCAGGTACAGAATTATGAGATCCATTCTCATTATGATTCCATCCACTCTTTCACTTGCAGATCTTCCCCCCCGAACCTGGGCCGTGCTGGCTCAGTGGGATGAAACCGTGGAAAACTTCAGCTTCCGCCAGCGGGTCATGGAAATGGGCTTAGTGCCGGGGACTCGGGTACGCATCGCCCATGTGGCGCCCTTTGGCGGCACCATCGCCGTTGAGGCCCGGGGCGCCATGCTGGCCTTGCGGCGGGAAGACGCCCGGGGCATCCTCGTACGCGTGGAGGAAGGTGCTGTATGAGTGTCTCCGCGGAGCATTGTCACAGCACTTCAAAAGCCAAAACGGGAGTGGGTCAACTCCAACCTGGCTGGATTCGCGTGGCTCTCGTAGGGAGCCCCAACTCCGGCAAGACCACACTATTCAACGCACTGACGGGAAGCCGCCAAAAAACGGGCAACTACCCCGGCGTCACCGTGGAGCGCAAAGAGGGCCAAGTGCCCCATGCACAAATGCATGTATTAGACCTGCCTGGGCTCTATAGTTTGACGGCAAAGAGCCCGGACGAGGCCATCTCCGCCGACGTGGTGGCGGGGCGCCATGCATCGGAGGCCGCACCGGCCGTGATCATCGCGGTTGCGGACGCAACCAATTTGCAGCGCAGCCTGTATCTCGTGACGGAACTGCGGGAGCTGGGCGTGCCCATGGTTTTGGCCATCACCATGTCTGACCTCGCCACCAAGGCGGGGCTCAAAGTGGATGCTCGCCGCATCGAAAGCATGCTGGGCATCGCGACGGTTCTTGTATCTTCCACCAAAGGCGAGGGACTGGAAGAATTGCTGCGGCGGGTACGCATCGCCCAGGTGCCCCTGGGCGTGGCGAAAAACAGTGGAGTCTTAGACGCGCCCGCACGGTCGCCCCTTCCTCAAACGTCGGAGTTCATCCAAGCCCGCTACCGCTTCATTGAAAACGTGGTGAGCCAAGCCACGGCGGCGCTCAATACCGCGCAGAAAGTCACCCATCGCATCGATGCGGTTTTGCTCCATCGCGTACTGGGGCCGGTGATCATGGTGGCTCTGTTCGCTGCCCTTTTTCAGCTGATGTTCCGTGGGGCGGAAGCTCCCATGGATTTCATTGAGAAGAGCCTTGCGGCGTTGGGCTCCTGGGTGGAAGCCCATATGACGGAAAGCTTGGCGCGAAACATGGTGGTCAACGGCGTCATCGCCGGCGTGGGCTCCGTGCTGGTGTTCCTCCCCCAGATTTTGATTCTCTTCGCCTTCATCATTGCCTTCGAAGATTCCGGCTACATGGCCCGGGCCGCCTTCATCCTGGATCGCCTCATGGCGCCCTTTGGCTTGAGTGGGCGCTCTTTCATCCCGTTGTTGTCGTCCTTCGCCTGCGCCATCCCCGGCATCATGGCCACGCGGACCATCGAGAGCAGGCGCAGCCGACTCACCACCATCATGATCGCCCCGCTGATGACCTGTTCCGCACGGCTGCCGGTTTACTCCATGCTCATCGGCGCCTTTGTGCCGGCAACGGTGGTGGCTGGTGTGTTTTCGCTGCCGGGCTTAGTGCTCTTCGGCTTGTATGTGGGTGGAGTCGTGGCGGCGCTGGCCGTGGCCCTGGTGGCCAAGGGCCTGGGCCGCGGGACCCCGGACCAAACGCCTTTCGTGCTGGAACTGCCCACGTACAAAGTGCCGTCGCTGCGCAACCTCGCCTTAGGCTTGTGGGATCGCTGTCGCATTTTCCTAAAACGGGCGGGCACCGTGATCCTCGCGATCTCCATTGTGCTTTGGGCCGCGGCCACCTTCCCCCGGGTGGAAGGCACCTCATCTTATAAGCTGGAACAGAGCTATATCGGCCGGGCAGGCAAGGCCATTGAACCGCTGGTGGCCCCCCTGGGATACGACTGGAAGATTGGCATCGGGATTTTGACGTCTTTTGCCGCCCGCGAAGTGCTGCTTTCCACGTTGGGCACCGTGTACGCAGTGGAAGGTGGCGCTGAGCAAAGTGAAAAGATTTTGACGGAACGGCTGCAGAGCGCACGCCATGACAGCGGCGCCTTGGTGTTCACCTTGCCCACGGTGCTGAGCCTTCTCGTGTTCTACATGCTGGCCTGCCAGTGCATGTCCACTTTGGCGGTGGTGCGGCGAGAAACCAACTCCTGGCGCTGGCCGGTGGTCATGTTCGTTTACATGACGGTGCTGGCTTATGTGGCGGCCTGGGCGACTTACCGGGTGACGGGGTTGCTGTTGGCTTAGTTTCCGTCCCGCTGCAACTTCTGGAGAACACTGCGATAGGTCTCCGGCCCGCCGATGCAGTTGACGGCGCCTGGCCTGGAGGCGCCAGCAACGCGATCCAATGCTAAGATCCCATTGGTTCGGACTGTGACATCAGAGGCCGTCGATGCCTGTGTCGCAAGCCGTACATACTCTTCCATGCTCATCCCGGAGCCAAGCAGCACATTCATGAGCTCGGCTTCTCGGCCACCTCCAACATGAAAGAGCAGGCTACGGGCAGAGGCAATGGCCTGGCTATCGGTTAGTATGGGCCTTGATGTGGACTTGGCGAGCTCATGCAATTTCCATCCTGCATCCATTTGCACCTCAATATCACTTGATAGCAGACCTCGAAATACCGCGGCATCCCGTGAAACGAGCGTACTGGTGTGGCCCGTAACCAGTGAGGGAAGCGCAAGCGCTGCTTCCACTCCATGTATAGCTCCCGTCGTCCGTAGCGTGCCTTCCGTAACCATGGCACCACCATACTTACGGTCACGTCCAATCATGGATTCCCCGAGGCCAACAAGTTCCCCGGCGAGAGGGTCCTCTATGGCGGTGCCATGGCGATCCCCTCGGGGGGCGCCGAGAATGTAGGAGGCCGCACTTTGCACCGTGGGCAAGGCCCCGGCTTCGTTGATGTGGCTGCGCGCTGATGAAAGAAACCGCCTCACAGTAGTGGCGGCATGGGGCGCCAGTCTCCGGGTGGCCTCAGGGAGCCAAACGTCAAAGAGCGGCCCCGTGCGCTCGACGCCCCGGCGATCGGTGTAACGCACGGGCACGCTTAAAGCTGATGATTCGTAATCCACGGAAACATCATGATGGGTGCGACCCCTTGCCTCCGTGGTGACCACCGGCACATACTGCAGAAAACCACGAAAGCGCCCTTCTTCCATGATGTGAAACTGCTCAGCGTTTTTCAGCGCAATGACGGCCCAGCGCTCCGGGGTGAGATGCTTAAGATGTTCACAAGCCCCGCCCGTGCAATCCCGCAGGGGGATGCCCGCAAAAATGCCGTGAAGCCGCCGCTTGAGGGGAACGAAATCCCAGCTCTCTGAGTGGTCAGCCTTGTGGATGAAAAACTCCCTGTCTGCCAACAATGCCTCTGGCCTGGGCAATGAAGCAGCGAGATCCCCATGTAAGCGACTGGGGATGGGCGTGGTGGAAGGCAGCCCCAGCTCCGTGAGGGCTTGCCGCAGCCAGGGCACCGCGCCGTCAGCATCGCGAATGCTGAGGTCTGAGATGCCTTGCAGCACGGCATGGGCGTTGTCGCCGCGCAGAAGACCCGCCACCTGCTCCACATCCAGATGTCGCCGTGTGAGGTGGGCAATGAGCGCATTGTACTTGTGCGTGAACTCCGCATCACGCAGCGAGGCCATGGCCTCGCCGCGACGTCGATTGCGCTGGACTCGGGGCAGGCCTTCGGTTTCCGCGAAGACGCGGTCAACCTCATTGAGCCGATCCAGAATGTGTTGGATCAGCGCGACTCTCTCCTCCTTGGAATCATCAGAACTCAGAACCATCAAGGGTGCCGCGGTTTGCTCTAGGGCAAGATGCCAGCGAGCCATATGCCTGACCCATTGCTCGCGGCGAAGATGGTGGTTGGTGTCCGTGCGGGGAGCATGAATGCGAAAGCCCTCGCCGTACTCGCCGACGGTGCCCGTGGCATCCCAGAGGCGATTTTCAAGCTCTGGCACCGCGGCGGTGGCCTGCCGCAACTGGGCGATGATAGCGTCGAAGGATTGCCGCTCGAATTGGTTGGCGCCGTAATAGTGAGCGAGGGCTCGATAATAATCATTGAGGGCCGACTCACTGGCGAGAAAGGCGCGCAGCGTCGGAAAACGCCCCACGATGGCTTCAGCGGCGCCCAAGCCTGCCTCTGACACACCGACAGGCAGGGGCAGGCCCACGGTGCCACGGGTGGGGGCCACACCTGCGAGACCGCCCCGGCGGGGCGGGTTCGCTGCCACGTCGTCGGGGGTGCATGCCAGCAATGCCGCGAGCAGACACATTGCCAAGGATTGCAACGATGATTTGAGAGCGGAGCCCATCTTTCAATATATCGGCGTGGGGCTGCCTCAACTGCACCCCGGCAACCCTTGCCCTCCTGGGCTAAGGCGCAGGGCGCAGGCTAAGGCTCTTTCAACTCTGATCCGAATCAAGAGAGGATGAACCTTCGACCACTTTTCATCATCATGGCCCTCGTTGCCGCCCAGGGTCTCACTGCAACTGCCCTAGCGGAACCGCTGATCTCGGCCCAGACCACGGTGACGCGAAATTTCGCGGCCACCCTGAAAACCCCAGCCACGGTGACTTCACTCACCTCGTACATCACCATTCCCCCGGTCAGACCATCGACGGTGGTTCCCCTGGTCCCGGGGTCCGTCAAGGACATCATCACCGACATCATCGTCGACACGGATCAGAACACCATATCCGAGAGCGAGATCTGGAAGTTCCTATCCGACGCCAGCAAACTCATGCGGCTGCGCACGGGGTCCGTGGGTTTCAGGCTGCGACACATCTACTATCACTCCTTCCGCACCATCAGCCCAGCCCTCCGCTTCCAAAACGAAGACCGCACCAACCATTTCTATGAGAGCTTCTACCGCGACCGCACACCGCCGGAATTCCTCCTTCTCCTGCACGCCAACAAAAAGGCCGCCCTCAGCGGGGCGTATACCTACGGCTACCCGATGTCCCGGCCCTACTGTAACCGCTACCGCAGCGCCGCCTTCGTGAGTGGGAACACCCGCCATTTATTCGCATCGCTGGTGCACTGGGACCATTTCTATAACGCCTGCGGCTACGACCACACCGATCCCCTGCGCTTGGTGCGCACCCGAACGACATCCGCCGGGGGCGAGTGCCGCAACGAAAGGGGCACCCCGTGCACCTACAGCTACACCCTCGACCATTTTGTCTGCTCGCCCATGGACTCATACGATCTCTATGGCCGGAGCAAGCGTGCTTTCATCGCCACCGCGATGGTCCATGAAATCATGCACCATTTCGGTAGGGAGGGGGACCTTGACCACTTCGCAACGCTGAATTGCGACGCACGCATGGGCAGTACCGCGTATCGCTCGGACTACACGGCCTATCAGCAGTGGCAAAAATACTACGGTCAATGCCCTGATCTTTACACGAACATCCATAACCTCTTCGACGATGTGTGCAATGGCTACGACACGGCTCCCTATGGCCGCACCGGATCGCCACCTCCCTCCGCAGCGCTCTCACTAGCCTACTCGGATCGCTTCATCTGGCGGGTGCCCGCCGACCCCATCCGCTCCTGGTCCCGCATCACCAACGACCGCAGAGAGGGCGTCGAGGTCGCCAACGGCGACAGCAGCCAATACTTCCACCTCATCGGAACGGACCGCACGCTCAAGACACCCACGGGGTACGTTTCCCAGGGCAGCTACAGAGGCGACTGCTACCGGCCGCCAGCGGGCCAAAGCTGCATCACCTTCAGCGACGGCTACGCCTGGCTCGTTCAAGACACCTCCTTCAGCAGTCTCACGCGCACTACCGCCGCCTGGGACGGCCGCGGCATTGAATTCATCTCCGGGGCAAACTCGGCCTACAAACACATCCTGGGCACCCCCTATGTGACCTGGGGCAATAAAAACCTGCCAGAGACACCGGAGGACCTCTCCAGGATGTTCTGGGACGCATTCCCCCCGTATTAAGTGCTCGATACCGAACGACTTGCTACTGTCATGACATAAAAAATGCATTGCTAAATTGCAGCGTGAATGCAAATATAACATATATGGCACATCTCAGAAACCGCGCCCTTGTGAGTATTTTTCGAAAAAAAATGAAGCTCTGGCCAGCGGTCTGCCTCTTTGGGCCAAGGCAATGCGGAAAAACCACATTTCTAAAAGACATCATCTTTGCCGATGCCAAGCTCAGCTACTTCACCTTCGATAAATCGGCTATTCGGCGCACAGCGACAAAAAATCCTGAGGCTTTTCTGTCTACAGTCGGGGTCTGGCCGCTTGTCATCGATGAAGCCCAGAAGGTGCCTGAGGTTTTTGATGAAATCAAAGCCCTCATCGATGAGAAAAGAATCCCTGGTCGGTTTATCCTTTCAGGGAGCGTGAAATTTTCAAAAAAAGTCGAGGTTCGCGAAGCACTAACGGGGCGGAGCGCCCATCTGTATCTCGACACCATGAATTTCCAAGAGACTCTTCAGAACAGTGGCGGACAAACCCAATCTGGAAACCTTGCCGCGGTCCATCGCTATCTCGAACGGGGAGGAATGCCTGGAGTCTGCTTTCTCCATTCAAAGGAAGAACGGCATTCTTACTGGGAAGAATGGCTGGATACCACTTGTGAAATAGACCTTAAAAACTTCTCCAAGGGTCGACTTTCAAGCGATCTTGCGCGGCAAATCCTTGAGGTGCTTGCCATCGAAACGCAGCCTGAGGCCCATGTCATTGCCAAAAAAATCGGGGTGGACACTCGGCGCGTGCAGAATCACCTCGATGCACTCAAAGACCTGTTTCTTCTGAGGGAAATCACTCCCCATCCTGATGCCGAACAGGGAAAGTCGCTCTATTATCTTTTCGACAGTGGGCTTGTTCATCACCTCGGCGGACCTTTATTGAAGCGATTTGAAAGCTACTTTTTGACGGAATACTTTTTTTACGCGCAAAAAACAGGAGATCGACGCGGCACTCGTTTGCATTATTACAGAACGCGGGGCGGGCTCATCGTAAATTTCCTCACGAAGGATCAAGCATTTTTTTTCAGTGAAGACAATCATCTATCCAAGAATTCCCTGAAGAGCATCCATGCTGCTCAAAAGAGACTCCCGAAGCACCAGGTCGCTGTTTTTCTCAACTCCGGTCAAAAGATGGGAGAGGCGGACGCCGACATGCGATTCGTTCCTTGGGCGGAGGTTTGTCAAAGCTTTCGAACCGATTAGGGCAAGGCAACCTGCCCATCGCCCTCGATGCTCACCGCCCCGACATCAAGCCTGAGAACAGCTCCGATGACGGCAAGGTCCAACGATGGGGCGCGATGCGCTTCACGGCGCCCTCCTTGCACACAAGAAATGAAGGCACTCCCAACCTCTCGGCGTAGTAATGCAATGATGCTGGCCAAGGCTGTGCCGCCAACTTCGCCTCGAACAAAGCGACGGGCTTCATGTCTTTGACGATGACAAAGTCCACCTCCCGGCGGTCTTGATCTCTCAGGTAACAGAGCTCGTGGCGGCCATGGCCCAAGTCAGAAACCCAAGTACAATAAGTGGCGAGCTGCACGGCAACGTAATTCTCGAAACGGGCCGCGGGATCGTCGCAGAAAGCCCACTGGTAGAAATACCACTTCTGTTCTTTCTTCACGGCGCGATGAATAGCGCGATGGAAGGGCTTGAGGAAAAAGCCAAAATACAGAGTATCGAAAAGCTTCAACCACGCCTTGACCGCGACGGGGCTCACCTCCAAGTCCTCGGAGAGGCTTTTCACGGATAGAGGCGCCAGCACCCTTGTGGGCAATAGGCGTGCGAGCAGTTCCAGCTTATCAAGGAGCTCCACCGCGGAGAAATCCCGAACGTCCTCCCGGACGAGGCGCTCAATGTACAGATCAAGCCACTTGCGCAAACCCCTCTCGCTGCCAGCGAGGAGCGGCTGAGGAAACCCGCCCAACCTCAGCAGATTATCGTCAGCGCGTATCCCAATTGAAATACGAATCGCACAGCGTTCGGGCGAGATGGGTTTTGCCCACTTGCCGAGGTCCCGATAAAAAAATCATGGGGGCTTGGGGGGCAGGCCCATTCATGACAGATTTAACGGTATTTAAGGCGAATCGTTCCAGGTTAGACATCGTTTTTACGCGATTGATCGGCAGCTCCTGGAGCACGGGGCGATCCCCGGCAACCATTGCCCATCGCCCTCGGGCCGCCCGGCACCGAAAAGCCAGTCGTGAAACGCCTTAGAACCTTCTTCACGCGACTCATCACGGTGACACCCTTCAAGGTGACCTTCACCATCGTCAGCGTGTTCTTCATGCTGTCGTTCATCAACGACGTATCGACGAGGGGCCTGCCCTTTGTCAGCATGCTGGATAACAAGGCGCTGGACGTCAAGTTCCAGATCCGCGGGCCCCAAAAGCCCATGAGCAAGACCATCATCGTCTCCATCGATGAAAAGTCCTTCCAGACCCTGGGCCAATGGCCCTTTGACCGCGCCAAAGTCTTCGCCCCCATGATCGAGCGCCTCTGCTCCTACGGCGTCAAAGCCGCCGCCATGGATATTTTCTGGCCCGAGACGGAGCGCGCCATGAGCTCCGCCATGCGCGAGAAGCTGAAGCAAGTGGCTCGCGAAGCCAAAGCTGAAAGCCTGTTCACCAACCTCATCGAAGGCAGCGCCGGCGACGCCGCCGTCCGCAAAGCCGTGGAAGGCTGCGCGGGCCGCGCGATCCTCGCCTACAACATGGAGCCCATGCCTCCGCAGTTCGCCTCTGAAGCCGACGGCAAAGACTACTTCGCCCGCATCGAGAAGCTGCTCACTGCCAATCGCATCCAGTTCGTCACCAAAACCCAGCACGCCATCCTGCCCAAAACGCCGGACGAAACGGCAAGCGATGACTTCCCCAACACCGACTTCCAAGACTTCAATTTCGCCGCCACGTCGAACAACAACCTCATGACCCCGGACGGCGCCCCCCAAGCCTACATGAATAACGCCGCCGAGGGTGACGACGGTAATTTCCGCCACTACGTGCCCGTCATGGCCTTGGCAGGCCAATTCATGCCAAGCCTGGCGCTTAAATTGGCCATGCGTCACTTCGCGGACCCGGCCACTAAACACGAGGCGCCAGTTTACGTTTACGTGCCCGACGTCAATGCTGGCAAAAACTTCTCTCTGCGCTTGAAGGCCCAGGACGACTTTGTCACCATCCCCGTGGATAAGTCCGGCAAGTTCATCGTCAACTACTACGGCCCCAACTTCATGTTCCCCCATGTGAGCCTGGCGGATCTCTTGAATGATGAAGAGACCATCACCTACACGCCGTCCCCGGTGATTCACGCCTTGAATGGCGGCATCCCCGGAGAGGAGCCCAAACCGGTTACGTTTCTCAAGCGAGGGCTCTTCAAAGACGCCCTGGTCTTAGTGGGCTCCACCGCCGTGGGCGCCCACGATATTCGCCCGCGGCCCTTCGCTAAAGACGCCTTCGGGGTCGAGAACCACGCCACCGCCCTCGACAACATCGCCACCGAGAACTTCCTGGAGCGCCCCAATGCCGAGACCCTGCTGGGCCTTTTGGCGGTGCTCTATGTCTTGGGCCTCGCCTACGGCTGGGCCATCGGGCGCCTCAGCGCGAAAACGGGTTTCGCCTTCGCGCTAGTCACCATCGGCGGCCTCCTCTACTTTGACCAGTTCTACCTCTTCAGCAAAAAGCGCATCGTCTTCTCGGCCCACCTGCAAGCCATCCAGTTTGGCCTCCAGTACCTCGCCATCACCGTCATCAAGTACATCCGTGAAGAGGCTGACAAGAAGTTCATCCGCGGCGCCTTCGATAAATTCGTCTCCCCCGCGGTCATCGAGCAGATGTTGAATGACCCGACGAAGCTTCGCATCGGCGGGGAGAAAAAAGAGCTTTCCATCCTGTTCAGCGACGTCGCCGGCTTCACCGAGCTCTCCGAGCGCATCGAAGCCAAGGCGCTGACCTCGTTCTTGAATGAATACCTCGGCGCCATGACCGACATCGTGCAGGCCAACAACGGCACCCTAGACAAGTACATCGGCGACGCCGTCATGGCCTTCTGGGGCGCGCCCATTGATAATCCCAAGCATGCGGAGATGGCCGTGAAGACCGCGGTGGAAATGCAGCTCAAGATCGTCGAACTCAATAAGATGTTCCAAGAGAAGTACGGCTTCGAGATCGAGGCCCGCGTCGGCGTGAACTCCGGCGAGGTCTCCGTCGGGAACTTCGGCTCCAGCAAGGTCTTCGAATACACCGTCATCGGTGATAACGTGAACCTGGCCTCCCGCCTCGAAGGTGTGAATAAACACTACGGCACCTCCATCATGATCGCCGACTCGACGTTGCAGCGCCTGCCCCAGGGCACCTTCGTCACCCGGGAAGTGGACCTCATCAAAGTGAAGGGCAAGCACAAGACCGTGAAGATCCACGAAGTGCTCCCCCGTGCCGCCGGGCAGAAACACCCCCTCGAAGACTTCATTAAAATCTTCAAAGAAGGCCTCAACCAATACTATGCCCGCCACTGGGACGAAGCGATCATCCGCTTCGAAGACGTGCTGAAGCGGGCCAAGAAAGATAAGACATCAGAGGAGTTCATCGAGCGCTGCCGCTACTACAAGGACAATCCCCCCGAGGCGGACTGGGACGGCAGCTGGGAGATGAAATCAAAGTGATTTATGGCAGCTAACGTCAAAAAATTAAAACGCGGTGAACTGCTCTTCAGCGAAGGTGATGCTTCGAAGTCGATGTATTTCATCCAAAGAGGCAGTCTCAGGCTCTACAAGAAAAAGGGCAACGCCCCCATTGAGCTGGGCATGATCCACTCCGGCGAAGTGGTGGGCGAGATGGGGTTCCTCGACGGCGGCCAGCGCAGCGCGTCCGCGGAGGCCATCAGCGACACCGACCTCGTCGAGGTCACCAACGATAAAATGCAAGAGCAATTGAAGGTGATGCCCCCCTGGCTCATCGTGCTGCTCAAATCCGTGGTGAACCGCCTGCGCTCGGCGAACACCAAGATCCGCCAGCTGGAAACCGTGTCCACCTCCATCACCTACGGCCGCGACGGCCCGACGTCAGCGTTCACCTACCTCACGCCTTACGACGTGATGAAAATCTCCATGGCCGTTCTTCTCAGCGCCGCACGCAGCACGGAGAAAGCCAGCGAGACTCACATCAAGGTCAAGATCGGCACCATCCAGAAATACGCCGGCAATATTTTAGGCGAGCACATGAGCAAGATCATGGAGATGATCGACGTCTTGAGCCAGATAGAGATCATGAAGGTGGATCGCCAACCTGACGGCAAAGGCAGCGAGAAAGTGGAGCTCTTCGTGCGCGACATCGAGCTCCTCGAGGCTCTCTTGAGTTTCGTCAACGAAGAGAACCTGAAAGACCACACGAAGAAGATGAACATCACCAAGCGCGGGCTAGCCGTCATGGCCCTCATCGGTAAGCACCTCGGTGACTACGCCCCTGATGCCAACGGCATCGCCTCCGTGAACATGGCTGAGATCGTGGCCAAAGCGAAAGAGCAGAATGGCGGCAAAGAGCCGTTCCTCGCCGATGAATTCAATGAGCTGGTGAAGTGCAAGATCTGCACGGAGCCCTCCATCACCGACGCGAAGACCTCCATCACCAAGGTCCACGCGGAGAGCTTTCGTCGCCTCTACAAGATGCAGGTCGTACTGAAAGAAGTCGACGCGGTGAACGAGTCCAAGCGCCGAGCGGCCTGACGGGGGCATGATGACCCTCAAGCGTCGCATTCTCGTTTCCATCCTCGGCTCCCTCGTGCTGTGCGCGAGCCTGGGTGGTGCCTTCGCCCTGGTCATCACGGAGCTCCAGCATGCCTTGGTGGACGGGCAGCGCTACGTGGATAAACAAAAGGCGGCCTCGGAGGCCGTGGCGACATGCTTCACGGAGCTCCAATACATCGCTATGAGGCACCTGAGGGATTACGATGACAAGGTAGGCGATGAATTCGTGAATAAAGTGCACTCCTGTGCCACATCCATCAACGAGCGAGTACAGGAAGGCCTCCTCACCAATGTCCAGGCCCAGGAATTCATTGTCGTCATCCACAAGTTTGAGCGAGAAGTGCTCGAGCTCTCAGGTGAATTACGTAATGCGTCCGCTTCACTCATGCGCGTCCACACGAAAATCACCGAACTCGCCCATGTTGCGGCGACGTCGCGAAGAAAAACCATGGACATCCGCCCACTCAACGACATCGCGTTGCGCATGAGCGCCAGCGCCATGGGCAATGCCGCCATCGATAAAGACGCGGTCACCGCAGTCACCCGCGCAATGCGCGCTCAGCTAGGAGCACTGGACTCAACCAGCCGGGAGAGAATCGATGACCTCCTCCTGGATCTTGAGATCGCCACGGAGACCTGGAATAAGTCATTGACTAAGGACGAATCGGCCCTCGTCGGCACGGGTAAGTCCTTTGCCCACATCCCTGTTTCATTCTCCGACAGCGCCCTCAATAAGATGACGCAGCAGCTCGCCCGCCCCCTGGGCCTGGTACGCTACTCGCTCTACGGGACCATCGCGTTGTTCCCCCTCATCGCCCTCATGGGGCTATTCCTCACCCGCTGGATCCTGAAGAGTTGGACCCGCACCATGGGCCTCTTGAAAGAGATGGGCACCAGCATCATCCAGAACAGTGGTAACTCCACGGATCTCGTGCAAGACCTCGAGAACGAGTCCAAGGCGGGCCATGGTGACGAGGTGTCCGTGGCCCTGGACGCCATGCTCCAGACCTTTCGAGAGTTGGAAGACCTGAAAAAATCACTGGAGAAAAAGGTTGAAGCGAGGACAAGGGACTTAAAGAAAACCCAGAACCAGCTCTTTCAAGCGGAGAAGCTGGCGGGACTGGGCACTCTGGCATCAGGTGTCGCCCACGAGCTCAATAACCCCCTCCAGGTCATCCGACTCGGCATCGAGAGCCTAGAGATCGCTGACAGCGCCGCGGAGAAGAAGCCCTTTGTGGAGCAATGCCTGCGGCATGTGGATCGCATGAGCCTTATCATCGCCCAACTCCGCCGCATGGCCAGAAATTCCGATGGCCGCGAGGAATGGGCGCACCTCCCAACCATGTACAACAACGCCATGGTCCTCCTCGGGGGGCGCCTGAGCGGGGGTAAAGTTGAGATCACCTGCGACCTCCCCCAAGACATGGAAGTGAAGTGCGAACCCATGCAGTTCGAGTCGCTGCTCTCGAATCTGATGTCCAACGCCATTGATGCTGTTCTCATGAGGAAGGAACCCACAAGCCCGCCGTGCATCGAGATCACCGCGCAGAAGGCGGGCAAAGACCTGGTGCTCAGCATCAAGGATAACGGCACTGGCATCCCAGAAGAAATCAAGAGCCGCATCTTCGAGCCCTTCTTCACGTCGAAGGATGTGGGCAAGGGAATGGGCCTGGGGTTATCCCTCAGCCACAAAATCGCGCTCGAGCATCAAGCCGCGCTCACGATGGAGAGCACCGCGGGAAAAGGCTCGATTTTCAAACTGAAGCTGCCCAGCAAAAGACTGCGGCAACGGGCATTGGCCGCAGCCTAATCTGCTTTGATGAGCAGACCCTTAGGGCTCACGCCGTGCCCTCCGGGTTGTGCCGCGAAGGCACGACCATGTCCAACTTGAATACTTTGATGAGAGCCTGCAGCGACGTTTCCTCGTAGTGCTCGGGATGCAAAGACAGCATCCGCTGTATCGCCTCGGCGGGCTTCATCCCTGGGGAATTCGGATTTTTCAACACGAGGCTGCAAAACTCATTGGCTACAGCCACTACCCGGGCCAAGGGATGGATCTTCATGCGCCGCAAGTGCGCGGGATACCCGAGGCCAAGACAGTTTTCATGATGCTCGTTGGTGATCTGGAGAATGTCCGTCGGTATGCCTTCGACCGCGGATAGAATCTCCGCCCCGCGCCCGGGGTGGGTTTCGTATGCGGTCACCTCGTCTGCCGTAAGCTCGCTGCGGGACTTGTTGAGGAGCTCCACCGGCAACTCCTTTTTGCCAATGTCGTGCAGCATGCCGCCAAGGGCCAACTTGAAAATCGTTGTCGGGGAATTCCAACCCAAGGCCTTGCCAATGAGCACTGAATACATACTCACCCCCACGCTGTGGATGTAGAGATGGTCGGTATGGGATGACAGTGCCGCCAGCAAGTCCATGGTCCCCTCGCAGTCCGCCACGATGGAAACTGCGTTCTCCACCAGAGCCCCCGCCTGCTGAAACAACTCCTCATCGATGTCGCTCTTATACAGGCTCTGAAGCATGACCTCGGAGGTGTGCTTGACCAGATGTAATTTCTTTTTTTGATCGAACTTCTTCGCTCGCATCACGGCCCCGACAAGCACGAGATTGAGACCGAGGTATTTTTTAAAATCCTCTTTCTGCATGTAGAGGAACATGATGCCCTTGACCTTATAAGCTTGGATGCGATCCTGGGCGATGTCCTCGCCCCTGTGGGCGATCTTGACGTACTTCATTTCCGAGACGCGGATGAAGATATCGTATTGCATCTCGCGGCCCGAGACGAAATCATCCATGCTGATCTTGCAGTATTCGGAATCCAATGACGCGGGCTCACTGTCCGTGGGCTCGTTCTTCTGGATACTGGATTCAATGGCTTGCTCCAATTCCTCCTTCTTGAAGGGCTTTGCAAGAAAACCATCAGCTCCGATTTGTGCAGCCTCATGGGCCTCGGAGATGTTGCTGAATCCTGTCATCAACACGACGGGCAAAGGCCGGTTGGCTTTGATCCATTGCAGCAACTGAATGCCCGTCTCGTCCGGCATGCGGATGTCGGAGATCACAAGGTCAAATTTCTCCAAACCAAGGAGCTGCTTCGCGTGGGCGACATTTTCCGCGCACACAGGCTCGTGTTTCAACTGCTGCAAACTCTTCTCCAGCGCGATGCGGAAGTAATAGTCATCCTCGACGATGAGTATGCGCCTTGCCGTGAACGCCGCCTTCTTGTCAGCACTCATGGCGACCGCCCTTCATTTTAGCGTCCATAACAGCCTGAAATGCGGTGAGCAGGGCATTGCGATCCAATGGCTTTTCAAAGACCGCGTCGGCGCCCCACTCTTGCGCACGACTTAAGTCCATCAGGGCATGCCCACTCATGAGGAATACCGCGGGGTCAGCGCTGTGGCGTTCACGCACCAAGTTCAGCAGTTGGATGCCAGTGCCGCCAGGCATGCAGACGTCGGTGAGGATCAAATGGACTGGCTGTTCCTGGCAGATCTTCCAGGCTTCGCCCCCACTCTCGGCCAAATGCACGAGAAAACCACTCCGCCGGAAATGAAAGGCGATGGCGTTCCGGTGATCGGCATCATCATCAACGATGAGCACCGTGAGCTGTGGCTTGGATTGATTCTGAATATTATCCATGTTTCCTCGTCATTGATTCGGAATGAAAGCCTTTGGTCTGCTGGAATTGACGATCTCGATCACTCTCTGTCTCTCATTCTCTCCCAAAAAGATGAATTCGATGCCGCACCCCGTGGGCATCTGCGCTGAATCTTTCGTCCTGACCCAACGCACGACCCCTGTCCCATTGAGGGAAGACTCAGACCCTTCAAAGGCGATCTTGAATGACACGGCGTCATTGGAGTTCGGCAGCTTGCTGCCTCCCAGGGTGACGAACATGCCGCCTCGCCCGAGGCTGACGACCTTGGAGGCCATGGCCTCGGTTAGTCCTTGAAACTGGAGCTGAATGCTGAACTCCACGTCAACCCTGTCCGTGGATCGAGCCCAACGCTCCTGGGATGGTGTCATGAGCCGCTCAATGGTCTCTTGGATCACCTTTTTATCAAATGGCTTGCTGAAAAGTGCCTCAGCCCCTTTGTTGTACGCCTCTTCCGTTGTGAGGTCCGTGAAGCCGCTCATCAGCAAGATGATAGGCGTCTCCGGCCTCAACTCTTTCACTCGATCAAGAAGCTGGACACCATCGCCGCCAGGCATGCGAACGTCTGAAATAATGACATCGATGGGCTGCGCCTTGATCATCTCCAATGCGTCATTGCCGCCACTCGCTGTCAACACTTGATAGCCGAGCCTCTGGAACGACCGTGCGAGAATATCGCGAAAATCCTCGTCGTCGTCGACGAGCATGATGCGGGTATTTTCCGGTGATTTTGTGCCGGTATTCATGCTTGGCTCGGGATCTTGATGACAAATCTGGTGTTGGGGCTGGCAGCGTCGATGCCAAGGCTCCCCCGGTGGGCCTCAATGATGCCCTTTGAGATGCTGAGCCCAAGGCCCGTGCCTTTTCCGATTTCCTTGGTCGTGAAAAAGGGCTGAAAGATCTTCGCCCTGACGCTCTCCGATATGCCTTTTCCACTGTCGGTCACGGTCAGGAGGACACTGCCATCCACTGCACTTACTGAGATTCTGATCCATTTTTCAGGGAGCGTCGCGATGGCATCGCAAGAATTATTGATGAGGTTCAGCAGCACCTGGGAGATCTGCACTGGCCGACAGTAAGCCGTGACACCGTCGGGAATGGGATCGATCTCCAGCTTGATGCAATTATACTTGATCTTCTCCCCGCACAGGGCCGTGGCATCCGTCACGATCTGGCTCAAGGGGAAAAGATTGAGGGCATCCTTGGTGCCATCCCTGGAGAATGTCTTCAGCCCCCGAACAATGGCGCCGATCCTCTGCACGGTGCGAATGATGATCTGCACGCTATCCGCCATAGCGGCTTTGTCCAGTTTCTCATCCGAGATCAAGTCCGTCAGCTGCTCGCTCACCAGCTGGATCGTGCCCAATGGCGTATTGATCTCATGGGCGATGCCGCCCGCCATCTCCCCCAGAGCGGCCATCTTCGCCGTGTTGACGAGCATGCCTTGAGCCTCGGTGAGTTGACGGGTGCGCTCCTGGACTTTTTCTTCCAATGATCGATTCATGTCAGCAAGCTGCTGTTCTGCCGCGGCAAGACGCAGGAACACCCGCGCCTTCGCCAGCAGCTCCTCAGGCGCGAAGGGCTTCGTCATGTAGTCGTCCGCCCCGACGTCGTAGCCCTTGAGCCGTTCTTCAATCATGGCCTTGCCAGACACAAGGATGATCTTGCTCAACGCACACTTCGGATCGGTCCGGATTCTCTTGCAGACTTCATAGCCGTCCATGCCCGGCATCATGATGTCGAGCAGAATGAGGCTGGGAACGGTTTTCTCGATGACCTTCAGGGCCTCTTCCCCCGTGGAGGCCACTTGGAGCGGCACGACACCGTCCAAAGTTTCCGTGATGATCCTCTGGTTCCTGGGCTCGTCATCCACAATCAATACGCTCTGTTGTATAGTCATGCCGCCTCCTGAATTTCAAAAATAAATCGTGTCTCGCCGCCGGGGTCGCTTTCCGCCCAGATTTTGCCGTGGTGCTGTTCCACGATCTCTT
>CAYHWW010000010.1:0-15078 GCA_964360145.1 uncultured Oligoflexia bacterium
TGCCCTCAAGCTTTGCGAAGACCGCAAGTTTCTCGGCTTCACATTGAACCCCCTCCTCTTTGAAAAACTGCGTGGCCCGGGCCACCACGGTAAGGCTCAAAGCGCCGCTTTCTATTTTTTCCTGAAGCGAGGGCAGCTCTCTCAGCGCCCGCATGGCCGTGATGCGGCGCCAGGCTGCGTCGTTGCTGTAGCCCAATACACGCACTGCGAATTCAAAGAGAGACGGGCACTGGTATTGAGAGAGGTACAGCCGCCGTTCTTCCACCTCACGCAGGTGGTGTAAAATAGCCACGCCCACCCTCCGTTCGTCGGCGACAAGGGTTTTCAATTCAGTGATGAGGCGCTCAGAAGAGAGATGTTTTAAGTTCATGGGACGCACTCTATCATCGGTTTTTCCTGCGCTAGATTTCGCGCAGGAATGCCCGCCATTGCATTCCGCGATGAAGACGAGGCGCGAGGCATCATGTGCATCAGCAGCACGCCACAGAGCGTATTACCGCGCAAATTATGGGTGAACTCTGGGCGGGGGCACTACTTCGCTCTGACCCCCCGTCAAGAAAAATCGAAATTATTTAAAAAAATATTGGAGACAAAGCTGCCTATAGCCGTTGAGTAGTCCGCTAGTGTCGCACACTGCATGCGTACGCCCGCAGTAGGCGATGTCATCATTGTCAGCGAGGCATCTAAGGAGCAGTCGAAGCAGGTACCCATTCTTCAGTGCTGGTGACCTGATTTCCTCTATTGAGCATCTGGTGATGGACTCGCAGGCCTTCCCTTTGAGGAACTGTCACAATGAGAGATGTGAGGCAAAAACCACGAATCACCCGGTGATAAACTCCACCCTCGCTAAAGTTGTCGGTACCCGCCCTGCAGCCCACGAAACGATCGCCAAGGGTGATGAGCAGGGAGGAGCCTTCACGGTGCTGAATAGAGCCTCGGTAGTAATGGTCAATTTCTTGGCCGCTTTCTCCGTCCGCGCTCACTGTGATCGTGAATTCCAGGCCCTCAGCGACGTTAATAGCGTAATCACCAAGGCAGCTCATCGCCTTCGAAGTCATAAAAATGCCCAGACTGGGCGGCGGTGGCCCCATCAATGACCTTCAGCATGCCACGAACGGAATCCACGGGCATGATGGGGGCCTGGACCCCGCCCATCTCCGTGCGCACCCAGCCGGGATGGAGGGCCAGCGCGATGATCTCGGGGTGGTCCACGGCAAAAGACTTATTGAACATGTTCAAGGCGGCTTTGGACATGCGGTAGGCATAGGCCCCACCGCTGCTGTTGTCGCCGATGGAGCCCATGAGGCTCGTGATCTGAGCCACCACGGCATGGGCGCGCGAGCGCTTCAGGGCAGGCAACAGCGCCCGGGTGACCCGCATGGGCCCCACGGCGTTGATCTCCACGCTTGCGACCACCTTGCTGAAGTCCAGGTCAGCGAAGTCCGCCTCGGCGTCTAAGTACACACCGGCGTTGTTGATGAGAACGTCCACGGGTTCCACGTCAAGACCGAGCAGGGACACCGCCGCGCGAATCGCGGCGTCCGACGTGATGTCACATGCCCCAACCCGCAGACGCCCCTGGGCGCCATCCAGAAGCGCAGTGAGCCCAGGCGCCTGCTTCACATCGCGCACCAGCGCTGTCACCCGATCACCCCGAGCTAACAACTGACGGGTGAACTCCAAGCCAAGGCCCCGACGGGCGCCGGTAATGACCACATGACGTAGGATTTTATTCATCCGACGGATCCTTCCAGTTTCAAATCGAGAAGACGATTGGCCTCGATGGCGAACTCCATGGGCAGCTGCTTAAAGACCTCTTCACAGTATCCGTTGATGATGAGGCGTGTCGCTTCCGCCGCATCGATGCCCCGAGCCTGCAAATAGAAAAGCTGGTCCTCAGACACCTTGCTCGCGGTGGCCTCATGCTCCACCACCGCCGTGGGGTTTTTCACGGTGATCACGGGGAAAGTATGCGCCTCGCACTGGCCGCCGATGAGGAGGGAATCACACTGGGTGTGATTGCGCGCGTTCTCGGCCCGAGAGCCCACGAGCACCGCACCACGGTAGGTATTCACGCCATGCCCCGTGGAAATACCCTTGCTCACGATGCGAGAACGGGTGTTGCGGCCGATGTGCACCATTTTTGTGCCCGTATCCGCCTGCATGCGATCATTGGTGATGGCCACCGAGTAGAACTCGCCCTGGGAACCATCGCCCTCCAGAATGCAGCTGGGGTACTTCCACGTGATGGTGGAACCCACTTCCACCTGGGTCCAAGAGATCTTCGCATTGGCGCCGCGGCAGGCGCCGCGCTTGGTGACGAAATTATAAATGCCGCCCCGGCCCTCTTTGTCGCCGGAGTACCAGTTTTGCACGGTGGTGTATTTGATGACGGAGTCTTTCAACGCCACCAGTTCCACCACGGCGGCATGGAGCTGGTTTTCGTCCCGCATGGGGGCGGTGCACCCTTCCATGTAGCTCACTTCCGATCCCTCATCGGCGATGATGAGGGTGCGCTCGAATTGCCCGGTGCCCGTCGCGTTGATGCGGAAATAGGTGGAGAGATCCAGGGGGCATTTCACGCCTTTGGGGATGTAGACGAAAGAGCCGTCAGAGAACACGGCGGCATTCAAGGCCGCGAAGAAATTGTCGGTCACAGGCACCACGGAACCCAAATACTTCTTCACGAGATCAGGGTGGCTCTGCAACGCCTCGGAAATGGAGCAGAACACGATGCCGAGCTTGAAGAGAGCCTCCCGATGGGTGGTGACCACGGAGACGGAGTCAAACACCGCGTCCACGGCGACGCCGGCGAGACGCTTTTGCTCATGCAACGGGATACCAAGCTTCTCGTAGGTCTCTAAGAGCTTGGGGTCTACCTCGTCGAGGGACGAAAGCTGAGGCTGCTTCTTGGGCGCCGAATAGTAAGCAATCGCTTGATAATCAATGGCGGGGTAACTCACCCGGGCCCAGGTGGGTTCCCGCATCTTGCCCCACTGGGCAAAGGCCTTGAGCCGCCACTGAGTCATCCACTCTGGCTCGTTCTTCTTTGCAGAAATGAACCGCACCGTGTCCTCTGAAAGCCCAGGCGCAAGCCTGTCCTCTTCGATGTCGGTGACGAAGCCGTAGCGGGAGTAGTCATTGGCATACTCGCCGACATTCTCTTTACTGATGATGTTCTGCTTCTTTTGCTCATCGGTCATGGCTACCAGATCCTCATCTTCTCTTTTGCTTCGTCGGAAGCCATGGTGCGGGGGTTCCACTTGGGCTCGAAAACGAGTTGCACGTCGGCGTCGGTGACACCGGGGTAAGCCTTCACCCGGTCCCGCACCTGTTGCACCATGTAGTCGGCAGCGGGGCATGAAGGCGACGTCAGTGTCATGCGCACCCGCACTTTGCCCCCCTCCTCCACGATGCACTCGTAAATGAGACCGAGGTCCACGAGGCTCATCTTCATTTCAGGGTCTTCCACGGGGCGTAGCCACTCTTTCAATTCATCAGCATTCATGCTCCCTCCTTCCGCCCTTCGATGGCCCTCTTCGCAGTCATCCAGGCAAGAAGCGCGCACTTGATGCGCACGGGGAAGCGCTTAACGCCGGAGAGGGCCTTCACATCACCCTCCATGGTCTCAGCATCCCGGGTGCCCTGCATGAGCTCGCGGAATTTTTCGATCTCCGCCAGCGCCGCGTCATAGGTTTTGCCTTGGAGCTCTTCCATCAAAATACTTGCGCTCGCCATGGAGATGGAGCAGCCCTGCCCCTCGAAGGCGGCTTCTTTGATGAGTTTGCCCGCGTCGTCAAAGCGGAAGGTCATGACGACCTTATCGCCACACAGGGGGTTAAAACCCTCCTCCTCACGATCACAGGGAGAGAGATGGCCGTGGCAACGGGGCTCCCGCTGGTGCTCCATGATGATTTCGCCGTAGAGTTGATCGAGGTTTTCGCTGCTCATGCTCTGTTCATGACCTCTTCAAGAAGTAGCGGCGGGCATTTTCGATGGCGGTGACCAGTCGATCCGCTTCTTCCCTGGTGTTGTAGATGTAAAAACTCGCCCGATTCGTCGCAGGCACGTCGTAGCTTTTGAGCAGGGGTTGGGCGCAGTGGTGGCCCGCCCTCAGGGCAAAGCCCTCCATGTCGAGCAGCGTCGCCATGTCGTGGGGATGCACGCCATCCACGAGGAAGCTCACCACGGCACCACGGGACTCCGCACTGCGGGGACCGATGATGCGCAGGCCGGGGATATCGATGAGGCGCGCCAATGCGTATTCCGTCATGTCTTCCTCGTGGCGGGCGATGGCATCCCGCCCCAAGGCCATGAGGTAGTCCAGCGCGGCGCCCAAGCCGACCACGCCCTCAATGTGGGGCGTGCCCGCTTCGAACTTCCAGGGCAGCTCGTTCCAGGTACTGTCGAGGTCACCGACCTTGCTGATCATGTCGCCGCCGTATTTGAAGGGCTTCATGGCCCAGAGCACTTCGGCCCGGGCCCAGAGCACGCCGACACCACTGGGGCCGCAGAGTTTATGGGCGGAGAATGCCAGGAAGTCCACGGGGCCCAGGTCCGAGATGGCGAAGTCCAGGTGCACGGCCCCCTGGGCGGCGTCCACGAAGACGAGGGCGCCGGCATTTTTCGCCATGAGGGCCATCTCTTGCACGGGGTTCACCGTGCCGAGAACGTTGCTCATCATGGTGAAGGCCACGAGCTTGGGGCGGCCAGAGAGCTTTTTCTTAAAGTCCTCAAGATCGATGCGCCCCTCGGGGGTGAGCTCCACGATCTTGAAGCTGGCGCCCCGGGCTTTCGCCAGTTGCTGCCAGGGCACAAAATTAGCGTGATGCTCCATGCGCGTCACCACGATGTCGTCGCCGGGACCGATCTTGCCGTGCTCGCCGAGGCTGCTCCCCCGCTCCAGCGCCGTGCTGATGAGGTTCACCGCGTCAGTGGTGCCGCTCGTGAAAATGATCTCTTCTGTTTTCTGGCGCCCCAGGTAGCGACACACCTTTTCGCGAACACCTTCATAGGCATCGGTGGCCTCTTGAGAGAGGAGATACACGCCACGATGGACGTTGGCGTTGGTGTTGAGGAGGAAGTAGGACATGGCGTCCACCACTTGCCGGGGCTTTTGGGCGGTGGCGGCGCTATCGAGGTAGGTCAGCGGCTTATCGCGGATTTTCCGCTGCAGAATGGGGAAATCGCGGCGCACCACCAGGGGATCGAGTTTCTTCAAGGTGGTGGTTTCGACCTGAGTCTTTTTCAGGTTCTTTTTTGTCGTCATGACAACCTCTCAAAAGCCGCCATGGCCCGCTCTCGCAAAGCGGCGGTGGGGAGGCGAGCGAGAGTGGGCTCAGAGAACCCACGAACGATCATCTCCTCCGCGTCTTTGAGGGAAATACCACGGCTCTGCAAATAATAGAGTTGATCAGGGGACACGGAGCTCACCGTGGCGCCATGGGCGCACTTCACATCAGCCGTGGAGATCTCAAGCTTTGGATTCGTATTGATCTCCGCATCACGGGACAGGAGCAGATTACGGTTCCGCAGATCTGCTTCCACATGGCGACCGCTCCTGGGAATGATGATATTGCCACTGAAGGATACGCGGGAGCGGCCACTGGCCGCCGTGGCATACTCTTGATGGCTGGAAGAATGGGCAGCGGGATGATGGAGCACGGAGATGATCTCCGCCCATTGCGTCGTGGCGAGCCGCAGGGCGCCGCGCACTTCGATGTGGCTTTCTTTGCCAACGCAGAAACCTTCAATCCACAGCTGGGTGAAATCGCCACCACGGATCACGGGGGTCACTTCAGCCCGGGCGCCCTCTTCCACGCGGCATTCCAGTCGAAGCGCCGCCCGCACGGCGGGACCATAATTTTGCACGGAAAAATAAGATAAGCGGCCATGGGCCGCCACCGAGATTTCAGTGAGGGCAGACACCGCGGGGGCCACAGCGGCGGTGACCGCCGCTGCTGATTCATCGCTCACCATCTCTTCCACGAGCTGGAGGGAGGCGCCATCCCCCACCACGACCTGGACATGCTTATGATCCACCAGCGATGCCTCATCAAACCAGTGCACGATGCGCACCACCGCCGTAACGCTGCCTGTGCCGCGCACGATGAGCAGCAACGGCGCCTTGGCGCTTTCTAGAGCATGGGCTGCATAATATTCTTTTGCGAAGGCACCGGCGGCGAACCCCTCTTTCAGCCTCTCCATGGTCACGCCGACGGGCAAGGCGCCTGCCACCACCGCGGCGGCGCGCCCCCCTCGCAGCAGAATCACCGCATGCTCGCCCTCTTGCAAAGCAAGTAATGCCTCTAGACGAGGGGGCTTACCCTGCTCCACCACCACAGGCGTGCGATCCACCACGAGCTCACGGGTAGCGCTGAAGAACCGGTAGTTCTCCTCCTTGGCGGTGGGTTTACTGAGGTTGAGCATGCTCACCTGCCGTGCCCCGCCGTGACGAACTCTTCATAGCCTTTTTCTTCAAGCTTCAGCGCCAACTCAGGGCCGCCGCTTTCGATGATGCGGCCATCCACGAAGACATGGACCTTGTCGGGCTTCACGTAGCTCAACATGCGCTGATAGTGGGTGATGAGGAGAATGGCCCGCTCCGGGGACTTCATGGACTCGATGCTCTCGGAGATGGTGCGCAGCGCATCGATGTCGAGGCCGGAGTCCGTCTCATCGAGAACGGCGAAACGAGGCTGCAAGAGGCGCATCTGCAATGTTTCCAGACGCTTCTTCTCACCGCCGCTGAAGCCCTCGTTCAAGGAACGCGAGAGGAAGGCATCGGGCACATTCAAGAGCTTGGCTTCCGCTTGAATGGCTGCGCGCAGCTCTTTGGCGGGAAGTTCAGCCCCCCGCACGGCCCGCACGGCGGCGCGCAGGAAACTGCCCACGCTGACGCCGGGTACCGCCACGGGGTACTGGAAACCGAGGAAGATGCGCTTGCGGGCGCGCTCCTCCGGGGAGAGGCCCGCGATGTCCACCCCATCCAGGAGGATCTGGCCCGCGGTGACCACGTACTTGGGATGCCCCATGATGGTGTAGGACAGCGTCGTCTTCCCTGACCCGTTGCGGCCCATGATGGCATGGATCTCACCCCGGTCGATTTTCAGTGATACGCCCTTCAACACTTTTTTGCCTTCGACCTCGACGTGGAGATCGCGGATTTCAAACAACATCGTACACCTTCCTCAAGACATGGGCCCGGGCGTCCGCTTCTTTGCGGAGCAAGTCCGCAAGGGTTACGCCCTGAATGACTTCTTCAAAATAACCGGAGAGCATTTCCCAAAAGGGTCGCACCGAGCACTGCTCAAGGTGGACGCACTGATCGGCTTTGCCAGAAAACTGATCACAAAAACCACCGCTGGTATCAATAGTCTCGCGACGGGGTTTCAGGGCATCAAAGACATCCTTCAGCGTCACCGTTTCGGGGGCCTGTTGGAGGAGAAACCCACCCCGCACCCCACGCACGGCCTTCACGAGCCCCGCCTTCTTGAAAAGGTGCATGAACTTTGAGACGTATTCGACGGAAATACGTTCTTTATCAGCGACTTCAGAAGCGGAAAGCGGCGCCTGCGAACTGGCAGCCCGTGCCAGCTGCAGCGCACAGCGCAGCCCATATTCTTCTAATGCCGAGATATGCATAAAGCCCTTTCGGACTCTATACATGACTTAAAAGTAGTCTTTAATCAATACTTTATTGTAATGTATTGATTTCTGAAGGGCGGCGCGTCAACGCTAATGACGACGCTTGGCAGGCACTTCGGGGGCCTTGGCCGGCGGCTCAGGGACGGCCTGAGGATCCGCGGCGGTGTCACCCTCCGCCGTTACTTCCACAGTGTCGGCCCCCGGCCTCTGCGGCGGCGTGCGCACGGCACCCACGGGGGCGTTAGAGCCCCTGACGCATTCGTCAGCGGCCCAGGCCGCTTGATAACCGCAGAGACAGGCCGCGATGGCCACTGTTTTCAAAACTCTCATTGTCATTGAGCTCATGGTACCCCTCAATGCTATCAGTTTATCACTGCGAGATAGATACGCAACGGGTGCGCACGCAACACGCCCCCGGCGTGCGCTCAATGCGGCAACCTTTGCCGGAAAGCCATCAAGCGTGGCCCGGCGTGCGAGGCTGCATGCTGCCCCTCAGGCTTTCCGCCGCATTCCACACTTCGGCGATGGCGTCGAATGCGTCTTTGCAGGAAAGCCCCTCCAGCCACCGGCGGTGGAGCACGGCCACCCGGCCATCCGGCGTCAGCGCAACGCGACAGAGATTAAGCTTGGAGTAGTTCATCTCCAAAAAAGCTTTCAGCGCCTCGGCGTCGAAGTCCAGGAGCTGGCCCACTTCCGCCTCAACCGTGAGCACTAAGTCAGTGGGAATGGCCTCTGCCTCGTCTGGCCCGTCCGCTCCAGCGCCGGTGAGCACGATGAAGAGGCGGTTTCTCGCGGCGTCCTCCACCTGCCAACTGGCCATGGCCGCATCCTTGATTTTAATGGCGCTGAGCTTGAGCTCCGGCACCTTTTCTTCGATCTCGGCAAAGGCCGCTTCCAACTCTTTGAACTCTTTTTTGAAAACCTGTTTTGGATTCATTAAATCACGGCCTTCCACACATTTTTCAGAAAACCCACCAGAGGCTCTCCATACACATAATAAGTAATGGCCACACTGCAACCCACAAGGAGGCCCGTGAGCAGCAGCTTCGAAAACATGGTTGCGAGGAAGCCCATCTCAGACTGCCGCATCTTCCAGCGCAGATAACTCACGACGAGTAACGCCGCGCCCATGACATAGAAAGTGACCTTGCGATCGGGGTTGTCGGCCATGGTCTTGAGGTAGCCCTGATTCACGGGGTTGGCGAGCTCTGTTGCCAAGCGCTTGGCACGGGGATCGTTCATGACCTTGCCGAGAAACTGCAGCTGTGGCGGCAGCTGCCCTAGGGCAGCCGCGCTGGGCCCCTCCGCGGAAAGGGGATTGATCTGATTCAGAGCCTCGACCTGTTTAACATAGGGCTCGTGGGCCTGCTGGATCGCATTGATGTCAGCCTGGGCGTCGGTGCCCGAGTGATCAGGGGGCAGCGTCTGAGGCGGCGCCTCAGGCGCTGCTTGAAGGGCCTGTGGCGCCGCCACAGGCGCCTTGGTGGCACTGCTCACCGAAATGCCGCCACCGCCACTTTTGCCCGCAGCCCCCAGCTCGTAAGCCTTGTCACGGAACCGGGGGGGGATCTGGGCACGCTCGGGCACGAAGTGGGCGGTGCCCCGCTCGTCCACGTACTTCCACAGTGCCGCCCGAGCAGGAGGCGCCGCGGTCACCACCGCGAGTACGGCAGCTACTGCCGCTATGCAGCGTAATCTCAACATGATCGCTCACCCCCACTCCATCAGGCTAGCGCATCCCTGACATCAGGGATATTTTTTTGGAATGGGCATTAAACCCCGATCCCTCAAACCCCGCTCTCTCAAACCCGGCGACACCGTAGCATTGGTAGCGCCCTCATTTCACTTCGACAAAGCACGATTCCAGGAAGGGAAGAAACTCCTCGTGACCCTGGGATTAAAGGTGGTGCACGAACCCACCGTGGAAACGCACCAGGGGCTCTTCGCCGGCTCTCCCCGGCGCCGTGTGCGAGAGCTCCTGCGCTGGTGCGCCGACCCCAAGGTCGCGGCCATCATCGGCATTCGCGGCGGCTCGGGTTGCGCCGAGATCTACCCTGAGTTCCGAAAACAGCTTTCGCGCATTCGAGGCCTACAGCCCAAGATCTTCGTGGGCTACAGCGATCTCACGGTGCTCTTGAATGGCCTCCACACGGATTTCGGCTGGGTCACCTTCCACGGGCCCATGATCGTGGGCCGCCCCTTCCGCGAACCCCACCCCCTGGAGCTGAAGACACTGAAGCACTGCCTTTTCGACGGTGGCGCGGCCCTGGGCGCCATCAGCGGCCATGGCCTCGAAACCCTGATCCCCGGCAAAGCTTCCGGCCGCATCATGGGGGGCTGTCTCACGGTGCTCTCCTCCGTGGTGGGCACCGACCTGCAGCTGAACGCCCGCGGGAGGATTCTTTTTCTGGAAGATATCGGTGAAGCGCCCTACAGACTACGGCGCTCACTGCATCAAATGCGCGCCAGCGGCGCCCTCAAGGGCGTCCGTGGCATCATCGTGGGTGCTCTCACGGACTGCGAACCTCATCAAGATGCTTACAAAAATGTCTCCGCCAAAGATGTTTTTAGGGAAGTGCTCGCTGACCTCGATGTGCCCGTGCTTTGGGGCTTCCCCGCCGGCCATGGCGCCCTTCAATGCACCATCCCCCTGGGCGTCAGAGTGGAAATCGTGGCGCCGAGCCGAGGCAAGGCCGTGGTGCGGTTCACCGAGGCCAGCTCCCCATGAAGGGGCTGCCACCCCAGGCACTGGACGTGCTGAAGAATGCTGAAGGCAAGGTCTTCACCTGCGCAGGCGCCGTGGTCCTTGCGGGCGATGAGACCTATGAAAGTTATTTAGGCTGCGGGCCGGGCACCCTCTTCGACCTGGCATCACTGACAAAGGTCCTCGTCACCACCACGGTGGCGGTGCAAGCATGCGCCCAGGGCCTCATCACCCTGGAGCTGCCGGTGCGGAGGTTTTTCCCCCTCTTTCCCAACGGCGAGGCGACGCTGGGGCACTTGCTGCAACACTGCGCGGGCCTCCCTGCCTGGCTCCCCCTCCATGAGGACTTTCACGCAGCCGCAGGCCCCGTCGAGGCCCGCGAACTCTTCGAGGCCCGCATCCTCCAAAGTTTCGATGAGTCGAAGTTTTTAAAAGAGTGCGTCTATTCTGACTTGGGATTCATGCTCCTGGGCTGGGCCCTTGAGCTGGCCTGTGGCGCCCCCTTGGACGCCCTCTTTCAGGAGTGGGTCATCGGCGCGGACCGCAAGTCTGGATATGCGAAGCTTCAATTTCTTCCCATCGCGCCAGACATCGCACCCACGGTGGTTTGCCCCTGGCGCGGCCACCTGCTGCGCGGCGAGGTCCATGACGACAACTGCTACGTCCTCGGTGGCGTGGCAGGCCATGCGGGGCTCTTCGGCCCCGCTCTGGATGTGGCGGCCTTGGGCCGACAATGGCTCTTAGCTGTGCAAGGCGACCCCGACGGCCTCCTCGACCCCCAGTGGGCGGCGCGTTTTTGGAACACCCGTTATGTCTCCACTTGCAGCCGCACGCTGGGATGGGACGGCGCGGACCCCAGCGGCCAGGGGGCAGCGGGGTCCCGCTTCTCTCCGAGCGTGCGCGGGCACTTAGGTTTCACGGGCACGAGCATCTGGATCGACCCGGAAAAAAACATCGTCGCCGTGCTCCTCACCAACCGCGTGGCCCTTGCCAAGGACTTGCATGAAAAGGCGCCCATGCGGGAAGTTCGGCGAGCATTTCATGACGCAGTTATGGCAGAATTGAATAGTGTCCTGCCTCAGCTTTAAAGTCCAATATGGAGGAGCGGAAATGCCCATCGTCAAGGCGCGACGACGAAGCGCTAGCTTTGCGCTATCGCAAGGAGGAGTCGAGGCAGTAGCCGAGACTCGGTCAGCCCGGGGGGCTGCGCCGGAGCAGGATGCGGAGGCGACGGCAACGAAGAGGATGGGCATTTCCGCCCTCCCCGTAGGGCCGCATCATTTGGCTCCCTGGCGGCGTCACTCGTCACCCTTGAGGCAACCAGCCTCAAGGGCAACTCGATTCCTTGCCAGAAAGCCAAATGCTTGCGGCATATTGGACTTTAAAGCTGAGGCAGGACACTGATGAACTCCCTGAAATCCCTGAAATCCCAGTTCGAGGGGAAGCGCATCCACATCCTTGGCGTGGCAGGCACTCTCATGGGGGCCTTTGCCGCCTATTTGAAAAAACAAGGCATCGCCGTCACGGGCAGTGATCAGAATATTTACCCGCCCATGAGCGGAGTGCTTGCCGCCGCCGGCGTGGAAGTCTACGCCGGCTACAAGGCTGAGAACTTAGACGCCGCCCGCCCGGACCTCGTCATCGTGGGCAACGTCATCAGCAGGGGAAACCCCGAGATGGTGGAAGTGGTACGCCGGGGCTTGAAGTTCCTCTCTCTGCCCGCGGCCTTCGAAACCATGATTCTGCCCCAGAAGCATTCTCTCGTGGTGGCGGGCACCCACGGCAAGACCACCACGGTGGCGATGATGGCGCACATTTTAGAGACGTTGGGCGAGAAGCCGTCTTTCTTCATTGGTGGCGTGCCCCAGGATTTCGCTGAAAGTTTCCGCGTCACCGACTCCCGCTACATGGTGTTGGAAGGCGACGAGTACGACACGGCCTACTTCGACAAAGTGCCGAAGTTCGTTCATTACCGGCCCCGGGACGCGATCCTGACCAGCGTGGAGTTTGACCACGCGGATATTTACACGGATATCCACGCGGTAACCGCGGCCTTCGAAAAACTCGCCGCCCTCGTGCCGCCGGAAGGCCACATGATCGTCTGCGGCGAGTCCGAGCTTGCACTGCGGGTGGCCCACGGCTCCCGCGCCACCGTGGTGAGTTATGGCTTCACGGTGGCCTGCGATGCCCGCGGCGAGAAACTAGTGCTCGACGCCACCGGTGCGCGGTTCCAATTCGATGGCGTCGACGTGCGGCTGCCCTTGGGAGGGCGCCACAACGCGCTGAATGCGCTCTCATGCTTGGCCCTGTGCCGTGCGCTGGAGCTCGACGTGGAAAAGGCGGCTCTGGCCCTCTCGCGGTTCAAGGGCATCAAGCGCCGCCAAGAAGTCTATGGCGAGGCCCGAGGCATCACCATCATCGACGACTTCGCCCATCACCCCACCGCGGTCCGCGAGACCTTGGCGGCGGTGAAGAGCAAGTATCCGGGCCGGAGGTTGGTTGCGTGCTTCGAGCCTCGCAGCGCAACGAGTCGGCGGAAGATCTTTCAGCAGGACTACGCCGTGGCGTTCGACGTAGCGGACGAAGTGCTCATCGCGAAACCCTACGACCAAAGCTCCATCGACCCCGCCCAGCAGTTTTCCACCGAAGAGCTGCTCGCCGACATCAAGGCCCGGCGCAAAGAAGCCCGGGTGCTGGCCACCGACGAAAACTCCGTGAAAGCGCTCTCCCGCACGTTGAAGAACGGGGATGTGGTCCTCGTCATGACCAACGGCGGCTTTGATGGCTTCCACGGAAAGCTGCTAGCGGCGCTGAAGGCATGAGCGGGGCGGAGCACGCCCGCCTGAACGAGCTCTTCCGGGAGCTCAACGAAACGTGTTTTGGCGGCGTGCTGCCACTGCTTCCCCTGCGGTTCGCCGGGCGGCTGAAAAGCAGTGGGGGCGCCTACCGCCGGGGCCGGGAGGGCCGACGCATCGACATCAACCCGCGCTATCTCTCCATGCGCGATGGCTGGGTGGAGATCCGAGACACCTTGGGCCACGAGATGATCCACTACTGGCTGGATTTTTCAGGCAGGCCCTGCGGGCACACGCCGGAATTCCGGCGGAAGTTGCGCGAACACGGCTGGAGCCGCTACTCCCGTCTGCCCCCGGTGGGCACGCGCTACGTCTACCGCTGCGTGAACTGCCTGCGCACCTTCCACCGTAAGCGCCAAGCCACGCTGGCCTGCGGCCCCTGCTCGGGTCGGCGCTTCAACCCGCTGTACCGGCTGGAGCTCGTGGAGCGGTAGACCTCCCGCCGTCACTCAAATCCCCCGCTGCTCGAACGCGGTGGCAAGGAAGTCATGCATGGCGCCCTCGGCGCCGCAGGTCTCGAGGATGCGGTTCGCGAGGTCGGAGTAGACCACGTAACTGTGGTAGCCGCTTAAAGCCGGCAGCAGGCAGCGCAACACTGGCCCGCGGCCAAAACGCTGGGCCGCGAGCCAGAGCGGCTGCGTGAATACAGCCGAGCTCAGATAGGGGCTGGGCAGATCTAATTCGTGCGCACGGGCGGGATCATTGAAGAGCGCATCATATTGGCCGCGGGTTTGCCGCGCTGACCAAGGGTAGTGGGCGCCATAGAGGGGCGCGCTCAAAATCCCCCGCATGAAGTCCCCCAGGGTCGGCACTAAATCGGGGAACCGCACATAGCGGTCCACGCTCACTACAAAATCGTAGTGGTCATGGGCGCCGATGATTGGCTCACCCGTGAATAACGCGGACAAGATATTAGCGACGCCCTCTTGGATGCCGATTTGCTGCTGCAGCTCAGCTGACGTGCGATAAACCCCGTCGGAATGATCCTGTCCCGCCAGGCGAAAGTGGATCCAGTGACCCACTTCATGGGCCACGGTGGTCGCGTCCAACGTTTGTTGCGGATACGTGATGTACGCGCCGCCAAAACCCGCCCCGCCCGCCGTGGAGGTGCGCGGGTCCTGGCGCAGCGACACGAGCATGCCGCTCAGAGGCGACAACTTGATTTGCCGGAGAATCTGGTTATAAAAACGAATTTGGCCGGTGATGACGCGGCGGGCCTGGGCATATACCGCGCGGTTTTCGGCATGCGCTGTGTCTGTAAATTCCAAGAGCCGGGCCTGGGCGGACGAAGCGGCGCCCACGGAGAGCGCAAGCACTAAGACTATAGGCAATCGCCGGAGCATGGGCGCTTTTAGCATGGAAAGGGCTGAGGGAGCTCATCGCCTCGGAAATAAACATGAGCATAGTAAACTGTTTGCATTTACTAAGTCCTTACGCCCGGAACCCACGGATTGTTGTGTTCCCGGCCAAGATAGCTCGCATCTGCGCCGGGAACACAACAATCCGTGGGTTCCGGGCGGGGCCTCAGTGCCGGGCGGCGGGGGTGCGCTCGCTTGCGCGGTCGGCGCGGCCTTGGGAACGGTTGACCTTGCGGGCTTCCCGGCGGGTCACGTGGCCATCGCGGTTGGCGCGACGCTCCACGCGGTTGGCATGGCGCTGGGCGCGGGCAGCAGCGCCGTGGCCTGCGAAGGTGGGTGACGCGATGAGGGCAGCCATAACGAACGTAAAGAGGATTTTCATAGTGTCCTTTCAGAGTGTGCACACCCATCGGCTGGAACCGGCCCCGGCCTCAAGATGTGTCTGCTCTGTCGTCCACTCTTACGGGCAGATTTTACCCTATTCGCCCACGGCGGCGTCGCCGGTAGGTGGGGC
>CAYHWW010000010.1:15178-47468 GCA_964360145.1 uncultured Oligoflexia bacterium
CTTACGGGCAGATTTTACCCTATTCGCCCACGGCGGCGTCGCCGGTAGGTGGGGCTGGCGCATCTTCAGTACGAGGGGTGTGGCTCTCGCGCATTGGGCGAAGATTAAGCGGCAAGTACTTGCGCGGCCCCCGATATGCTTGCTCCCGCTGTGGCGGCCGCGGCCTACGTCGGCGGCGTGCTGGGCGTTGGGCAGGCGGTGCCACCGGCGCTGCCTCTGTCGCCCAAGCTAAACCAGCACCTAAGCCCGTGAACTCAGCGGCCTCAGGCAGCGCGAACAGCGCCATGAGGCCAAAAATCAGCGTGGATTTTTTCATCAGCAGATCCCCTTGCTGCCACTATTTTGCCAAGGCTCATGATCGATGTAAATAGAGCTTAGTATTCACCGCGCTCACCGCGGCAAATACTGCTCCAGCAGCGGGCGCACGTCGATGCGGGCCCGGATGGTGCTCATGAAGTAATAGACCCCCACCATCTTGCGATTCAAAAAGATCAGCTGCCGGGGTGGTGCCCGCAGGCCCAGCTCTTTGAAAATGCGCGGCACCATGGCCTTCATGCGCAGGGGCAGGTCCGAGGCGCGGAAATCGTAAGCGCCGCTGGCATGGAAGGGTTCGAGGAACATGTCGCAGAGCTCCACGTGGAGATCCTTCACGGATGGAGGGTCATCCCCCCGGATCAATCCCAGTTCGATGCCCGCCTCGATGCAACGTTTGCGGTTCCGCTGGAAACTCGCCCCGATCATCTCGATGTAGAGACGGCGCCACTGGTCATCAAAACACTTCACCGCGCCGAAGTCCAGAAGGACGAGGCGGCGCGCCTCCGCATCGATGAGGTAATTCGCGAAATTAGGATCGGTCTGAATGACGCCAAAGCGGAAAAGCTCTTTGTAAAACACATGAAGAAAGCTGAGACCGATGCTGTTGCGCGTCCCCTCCGCCGCACTGCTCTCACCAAACTCCCGGGGGTGCACCCCCCGCATGAATTCCGTGGTGAGAATACGCTTCGTCGAATGTTCCGGGAAATACCGAGGGATCACCACAGGGGGCACATCCGCGAAATAGCCCCGGAACTCATCCATGGCGGCCCCTTCACGAAGGTAATCCGTCTCTTGAAGCAGGACCTCTTTCACTTCATCAAGCACGGACTGAAAATCCCCGCTTTGGGGCACCTGGGCCGCGATTTTGAAAATCGTGCCCAACGCATCAACGTCAGAGTCGATGCTCAGATCCACGCCGGGATACTGCACCTTCACCGCCACCTGGGTGCCGTCTTCGAGACAGGCCCGATGGACTTGGCCGATGGACGCGGCGGCGATGGGCTGCTTTGAGAAATCAAGAAGACGTTTGCGGAAGTCCGCGCCGAGCTCGGAAGCAATGACCCGCTCCATGGCAGGCCATTCCATGAACTGCGACTCCCCCTGGAGCGTTGAGAGGATCTCCACGACCTCTTTTGGAAAAAAGTGCTCGCCATGAAGGGAGACCATCTGGCCCAGCTTCATGGCGGCACCCTTCATGCGGCTCAACTCAGCGACGATTTTGCGCGCCTGATTCACGTGGTGGAGGCGTTTGTCGGCAGCCGCGACGACCTTGTTTTTGAAGGCCGATGCGAATTTTTCGCCAAGGGCCGCCGCCCCCAGTCTCGCCGTGAGCCCCGAGAGCTTCCGCGCCCGCGCAAAACGCGAGGTGGGGATTTTCTTCAAACCACGGGGGGGACGCTGCTCCATGGGAAGAGCCTAGCCCAATTCTTATTCCCCCTCTGAGCTTTCGCGAGGGAATTTTTTCGGCGAACTAGCGCAGTTCCGCCACCTTTTGTGCCACGGGCATCTGATAACGGTCCACGGCGATCTTCAGCCGCGCCTCTTCGATGCCGGTGATGACGCTGCCTAGGCGCAGGAGGGGCGCACGCACGCCGCGGTCCCAGGATATCTGCAGGGGCATGCGCAGGCTCGCCACGGAAGCGCCCTCGCAGGAGAGATCCATCAGTGCGGGTCTCAAATCAGAAGCGAAGCGCTCGAAGCGCGATACCTGGCACACCGCCTCACAGATGGAGTTGGCGCCGACACCGCGGGTGATCACAGCGCTGATGGGCTTGCCGGTGTGGTCGCGGCCCACGGAGAGGGTGAGGCGAGCGGCGGTGGCGGGATGGGTGAAATCACCGGAGAGAAAAATCTGTCGATGCTCACCGCGGCAAGGGACGGCGGCAGCACGGGTTCGCCAGTGTTCAGGCTCCGCTGCCCAGCCGCGATTGAGGAGGAGCACGGCCAGCAAACCAAAAGAAAAAGAGAACATGGAAAAGAGCATCCAGGCCAGCGGCGCCCCCGATTCAACCCAGTTTCTTGCGATTTTGTCCCACATAGCGATCTCCTTGAATTGTCTCGTCCGTTGCATCCATGCAGCGGGCCCATTCCTTGGGCTGGCTCTTCGGACTGAGTCCGATCCCTGTGCCGGAAAGCCTTGTGATCCGTGGCTTTCAAGGTGCGTCCTGCGCCTCGACCACTACTAATACAAGGTCAGTGCCAGCTTCACTGAACTGGCTCTATTTTGTCGTGAAACCCCGGCGTGTCCAAGGATTTCAGGGGATTAGAGCAGTTAAAGGAAGAACCTCACCTCTGCGCGGCGAGTCAGCCCACTGTTCAACAGAGTCAGTTTGACTCTGAACACCGTTATAACTGGTGCTGGGACCGGGGCACCTTGGCCGCGGGGTGCTCTTTTGACACCGGGCGATTGGCCTCATCCACGAGAACCACTTGGGGCGCAAAACCGGGGAGGTCTTTTTCCTCCATTTGCGCATAGGTGGCGATGATGACTTTGTGGCCGGGTTGGGCCAAGTGAGCGGCGGCGCCATTGACGCAGATGACGCCACTGCCGGGGGTGCCCTCAAGGGCGTAAGTGCAGAAACGCTCGCCGTTGGTGATGTTGTAGACCTCCACCCGCTCGTGGGGCCAGATGTCCGCGGCGCGTAAAAGATCGCGATCAATGGTGATGGACCCCTCGTAGTGGAGATCCGCCTCGGTGACCGTGGCGCGGTGGATCTTGGATTTGAACATCATGCGCTGCATGGGGTTGGTTTTATCGCGGCAGCGCATGGGGGTCAATGGCATTGCCCGCAGGCACAGCAGTCCCCCATTTGACATGCCTGCATAGTATTGATATCATGTAGGCATGTCGAAGAAGGCAACACAGCGCTCTCATCAATACACCATCCGAGGGGTCGGTCGCTCGCTTCACGGCAGCTTGCGCCGCCGCGCCAAAGATCGGGGCATGAGCCTCAATACGTTGATCCTCGACGTGCTGGCCCGGGAGGCAGGCATTCAGGGAGAACGCCCCGTCTACAGTGACCTTGACGCCCTTGTCGGCAGCTGGGTCGATGACCCCGCTGTCAATGCGGCCCTTGCCGAAGCGAGAAGCATCCACCCCAAGGACTGGGAATGAGCCGCATTGCCCTGGACACCAATGCCTACCGCCTCTTCATGGAAGGACGCCCTAATGTGGTGCACCTCATTCGTGAGTCAGACTTCATTGGCTTGCCTGTGCCCGTCATCGCGGAACTGCGCTTCGGGTTTCAGCAGGGCACCAAGGGCCGTGCCAACGAGGCCCTGCTCCAACGCTTCATGGACTCCCCTCGCGTGGAACCCTTGAACTGCGATCTCGCCACCACCCATCATTTCGCCGCACTCAAGTCCCAGCTCAAAAAACAAGGTACGCCCATCCCCATCAATGATGTGTGGATCGCGGCCCTCGTCCTCCAGCACGACTGCCAGTTGGTATCCCTGGACCAGGATTTCAAGCATCTTCCGCAATTGGCTTGGATCACTCCATGATGCAAACGTCGTAGGCAGCATGCTGATGCACCCACAGATTGGCCACGCAGAACTGGCCGAAGCGGATCTGGCGACGGCAATCGGCGAGGCTGCGGTCTTGCTCACGTTGGGTCGTACCTTGGTAGCAGAACGTCACGGTGGTGGGCGCCGGGTCTGCCTCCATGAGGCAGACGTCGTAGGCAGCGTGGCGGTGCTCGTAGATGTTGGTGGAACACACTTGGAAATCCGTACGGATCTGGCTCCGACAAGCGCGCAGATGCTCCGCCTGCTCCTGGCTGCTGAATCCTCGCCACAAGTGCACTTCTTTCATGGTGGCGGCCTGTGCCACGCTGGAACCCATAACGACGAAAGCCAATGCGCCAAATATCCAATTCATATTTACCCCTTTGAAAGTGAGATCCTTGCTACCACTTCGTCTGCGTCGTTGGTGCCACTGGGGTGGCAAACGGCGCCCGGGGCCCCCGGATCAATAACTGCGCGCAGCGCACCCCTCGGGGTTCCCGCTGATACCGGGGCAGATTCTCTTCGCCACCCGCGGCGCGCACCCTTGCCGCGGTTTCCTCCCAGACGCGGGCGATGGCGCGGCTGTCCACATGGCCGTGGATCATCAAGGCGCCAGCGAGCGCACGGAAAAACGGGAAGTTGGCGCGGATGCGTTCTTGGGCAAAGCGCCGTCCTTCATCCAAGAGGAGCTGGGCCTCTTGCTGCACCAGCGGGGCCTCCGTCACGACTTTGCCCTCGGCGTTGACGGGCAGCCGCAACGCCACCTCAGGGGTTGAGGTGAGGCGTTTTTCCGCGATGTATCTCACGGCCTCTTTAGAAGCCTTTTCTACATCATTGCCCCAACCCGAGTCCTCAGTGAGGCTCATGGCATTCTCGCCCTCCCGGCCCCCTAGCATGCGAGCGATGTCCGCCACCGCTTGCTCCCGGGTACGCCCCGTGAGAGGGAGATCCTCGTAGCGGGCATAGCCGCCAAAGTTGCCGGCGGCGCGCACCGTGATGAAATCGATGATCTCGCGGGTAAGGGCCGGAACGTTGGCAACGGCATGGCCCGCCTCATGGACGGCCACGCGGTAGACGTCAGCACGACCTAGGAGCATGCGCATGGGCGCATCGCTGGTGAGCTCTTTTTCAAAGGTCAACGGCTCGACCTGGCCAGGCACGAAGACACTGATGGTGAGCTTCACCTCGCGCTCCGGCGGCGCATTGCCCGAATACATGAAGCGGCCATGCCAGTTGTCGGTGAGGTTCATGCGCACCCGCATCTGGCGGCGGAACCCGTCATCGTAACCAAGGGTCACGATTTCACGCATGGCATCCTTGAGGACTTCAGTGGCGAGTTTCCGCATAGAACGGGCGCCCTCGTCATGGGTGAAGAAGCTCTCCGCCATGACGGTAAAGAACCCCTCTTCGAACTCCAGGGGCTGAAGACTGTTCTCCCGGGCGATGATGCCCGCGGTCTGGTCCACCATGCGGCGCGCCAGCTGCAAACGCTCGGCAAGCAAAAGGGGCTTCATCAACGTGATGTTCCCTTCAAAACGGCCAATGAAGGCCTTAGGCCAGCCGTGGCGCTTTTCGAGAACCATGGTCAGGATGCTGCGTTTATTCACACGCTTCCACACGGCCATGCGCAGATCGTCCGTGGGCACATCCTGCATCAGCTCCTCGCCTTCGTTGGAGGTGAAGACGAAGACGTACTTATTCAGGTCGTAGCTTACCCCCTGGGCGTTCACCCAGTAACCGTCGTCGATGAGCTCGTAGAAGCGCATGAGCAGGGCATTTTTCATCTTGGGATCGCCGCCTCCCATGTTGCCGATCTCATCAAAGCAGGCCACTCCGCCTTCGGGAAAGTCCTGGAGGAACTTCTCGAAGGGCGCCACGGTCTGTGAACCCTGGACACCGCGGTTGGAGCCGAAGATATCGTTGAAAGCGTATTCGTTGGAGACTTTGCCCATGTCGAACTTCTGCAGACGACCGGCATCACCGAAGTTCTCCAGGGCAACGCCCCGGGCCAGCTCGGTTTTACCAATGCCCGTGGGCCCCAACAGCAGCATGGCAGGGGGCTTCACCTGGGTGGCGGTCATGGCCGCGGCACCAATGGTGCGGGAAGCGATGTGCACGGCAACGGGCTGACCGATGACGTGCGCATTGAGGCGAGCCTCCAACGTACGCAGGTGGTCGCGGACCCGGGGGTCGCTCAACGGGGGCTCCGCCTGGCTCCGAGGCAACTCGTCTTCCACGAAGGGCGGCGGCGCGGGGCTTGGATCTGTAGCGGCTGTTACAGTGGCGGATGCCTCAACGACGGCCTGATGGAGCATCACCCGCAAGCGAGGACTGCCATCCTCATCCCGGTGGAGGACCATCTCGGCCCTATTGCCCTGGCGCAGGCCCAGCTCCTGCACGGCGCGGCGCAACGCACGCACGATCATGCGTTGGATGGATTTTTCCACGGCGCGCACGCCTTTTTCTGGAATGTACACAGCATCGACCACTGCGGCCGCCGCCCCATCAGGCATGACCACCTCGTAGTTCAGATCCTGACGGAGTTTATCAGTGATGGCCTGGGCCGCCCTCATTGCAATTTGCACGGCGCCTTCATAGGATACCGGCGCCACGGGAACGCCGCGATCGACACGGGTCAGCACTTCAGCGGGTAGAGTACGGGACTGATCATAGAGATTGCGAGGGTCCGGCTGCATGAAGAAATCCTTCACGTCCTCGTCAGTAATAGATGTCATGCGCGCTTCCGTTTCCCGGCGGGAAAGGGCCGTGCGCCTACCCCGGGGATAGATGCGCTCGGAGCCTTTATTGGTGGTCAAGATCAGCAGGGATTCACCAAGCTCATCGATACCGCCGTCACCAGCCTGGGAGCGCCCCATGTCCATAAAATCCATGATGGCTTGGGCAAAAGAGGGGTCTGCCTTATCAAGCTCGTTGATGATGATGACATTGCGGCCCTTGCCACGCCCGCGCAAAAAGGTTGGCAAAATGCCGCGGCTGATTTCCCAGTCCTTAGTGCCCCGGGGCGTACCCATGAGCTTCGTGAGAGCCAAGCTATTGGGCCCAGACTGGTAATCGATGCCATTGATTTCCAAGACGCGGTCTTCATTGCCCAAAGCATGCAATGCAAAGCGCTTGGCACCGAAAGTTTTACCCGAGCTCGAAGGTCCCGCGGCGATAAGCACCCGGTGTCTTTTCTCTCCTAGTCCCAAACGAATTTCTTCCCACAGGTCCACCATGGCGTCGACGTAGCGGGGCTGGTCGATGACGTCCTCCGCGAGCCTACGCCGGAGCTCGACTTTGTCGGCATAAAACTGCGCGAGATTGTCACGATCGAAAGCCAGCGCCTCGCCGCTGCTGGGGCGACTCTCAGGTGCTGCGACAGCCACAGAGCGCTGGTAATCCTCGTTCACCGTCAGCGACCCCTGTTCAAGCTGGGCGGCATTTCCCGGGGGCGGTAACGGCGTCGTGGCGCCGTTCTTGCCCACAAGCACCGTGCGGCCTTGCACGATGGCAACCACCTGATTGGAGGTGCTCGCAAGGTCCGTGACTAAGCCCGGACCGAGGAGACGCGTGGCGCGGAAACGATCGGGAGAAAACATTCCGGGCATGCGCACCCGCCAGAGCGAACCATCCTCACCAAGAAAGAACGCGCCGGCAGCGTGGGGGTTGGCCACGAGGCGCTTGATGGCAGGAGTGTTGGTTTCCGTGCGGAAGGCCAGCCCGTTGCTAGCCATGCTGTTGCGCCTGGAATAGAAAATCACTCCGTTTGATTCGCCCTCATAGGAGGCATAGAGATTCCCCTGCTTGTCGTAGGCCACGCGGGTGTAAACACACCCGCTGGGAGCGACCCGCAGGCGGTCTTCCACGATATCACTGTTTCTTTCGCGGAAGAGGATCTTGCTGTCACCATCTTCATCTTCCACGCGACGGATGCTGCCCCAGAGAAAGGGAAAGACACCATCCCGGCCCGCGATATTTTCTTGGGACAGATTTTCACGATTGACCTGCACCCAGCTCAAATGGCCGGTGGGCCGCATGAGGCGCTCCATAAAGGGGAGCCGCGCACTCTCGACTAACTTGTAAAGATTTCCCTGGCCATCATTGAGGACGACGAAGCGCTCCACCAAGCGGTCATCATCAGCCTCTACCTCAGCCCGTGACAGCGTCACGAAGACAGTATTGAGGGTTGAGAAAACCAACAGTGCTAAAATAGTAATGCGCGAAAGACACCCCACGGCCCACCCCTGTCCCATTGTGATGAAGGCATAAGGTTTCGCACGCATTGCGTCAATCGGAGCGGCGCATTTTATATTACGGTGCGACTCACTGCGTTATCATTTGATGCCGTTGTCTTTTTCCGCCGACGCGTCTACTAAGTACAATGACCCCACGGAACTCGCAGCGCATTCATTGGCTGGGTGCAGGCCTCTCCTCTGGCCCCGGCATTTGTCAGCTCGCCGAGAGCGGTCGCGAAGTCATGCTATGGAACCGCACGCCGTCCCGATCGGAAACGTTGCTCAAGCACGCAAAGAGAGCGCCGCGCACGTCGATCATGGCCTTCGACCCCGGTCGCTTCCAAAGTGAACTTAAAGTTGGTGACGTCGTCGTTTCCATGTTGCCGACCACCATGCAGGCAGGAGTGGCGGAGATCTGTCTCAGCCGCGGAGCCCACCTCATCACTACATGCTACGTGACCCCGGCGCTCAAAGCCTATGATGATCGCGCCAAAGCTGCGGGCTTGTCCTTCATCAACGAATCCGGGTTCTACCCCGGCATCGATCACGTGTTCGCCCACCAACTGGTGCGGGACTTCAAAGAAACGCCCTGGGGCCATGAACCCGTGCGCGTGAGCTTTCGCTCCTACTGCGGCGGCATCCCCAAGGACCCTGGTGACTTCCGCTACAAGTTCAGTTGGTCCCCCGCGGGCGTGATCCGCGAGCTCTCGTTGCCCTCACGCTTCATCAAGAACGGCGCTCGTGCCACTGTGAACCAGGCCTGGGAGGCGGTGACCCCCCTCACCATCAATGGTGAGACCTTCGACGTGTACCCCGCTCGAGACTCCCTGCCCTACATCGCCCAATATGGCTTCGATAGCCGCTGGCGATTGGATACTTTTGTCCGTGGGACTTTGCGGCCCGAGGGCTGGAAAAAAGCCTGGACGCCGGTTTTTGAGCGCATCCCTACCCTGACCTCACTTCAAATTGACGACTGGGGTCAAGAACTCTGGGCCCAGCACCGCTACGTGGAGGGCGAACAGGACCGCGGGGTGCTCTACGTGGGTATGGAAGCGCGGTCCGCTGATAACCGAGAGTCCCTCTGGTCCCAAGCGTATCTCTTGGATGACTCTCGGCGACGGTCATTCAGTACCATGGCCCATCTTGTTTCTTGGCCCGCGGTATTCGCGGTGGAGGCGCTGGAGCAGGGTTGGGTGAAACCCGGAGTCACCGGCGCCCCTTCTGATCCTGTGCAGACCGCCCATTGGATGAAAAATCTCAATGCGCTGGGTGCATCCATTCAAGTCTTGAAGAGCGGCGCGTAAGCCTGCTAAAGCCTGAGGCAGGACACTTATGGCCGAAACCGTACATTTAGTGGGCTATGGCAGCCAAGGCGCCGCGTGGGCTGGGAATCTGAGAGACAGTGGTTGGGCGGTGGAAGTCTACCTCAAGGGTGAAGCATCTCCTTCCTGGAAAACCGCCGTGGCCCATGGCTTCCTCCCCCGTCCCATCGCAGCGCTCACTGAGGCTAGTGGCATCGTGGCATTTTTATGCCCCGATGATCTCATTGGCGCTCTCTATCGTGAGTTCCTCGCGCCCCGTGCCGTTGAGCTCTCTCTTGTCTTAGCCCATGGCTATGCCATCTATGCGGGGGACCTGCGGCCCGTGCGCACGGCTCACGTGGTGCGCCTCCTCGCCCCCAAGGCCATTGGCCCCGAGCTGCGCCGCGCCTATGTGCCGGGCAAGCCCCATGGGCTCAAAGCCGCGGTCACCCACCTGCAACAAGCGCCAGAGCTGGCGGCGCTGGCCGCGGGTTTGGGCTTCGCCCCTGAGAATCTCATCCCGTGCGCCCCCGAAGTGGAAGCCGTCGGGGATTTGATTTCAGAGCAGATGCTCCTCTGCGGCGGGCTTTTCACGCTGATTGCCTGGACCATGGACGAAATGAAAAAGGCTGGCGTGCCTGACGCCTTGATTCACGAAGAGTGCATCACGGAGCTCGGTCTCATCGCCCGCATGATTAAAGAACGCGGAATGGTCGGCACCATGGGCAAGATCAGCAGAGCGGCGGCCGCCGGCGCGGCCCTCACCGCGGAGGCGCTGGAAGCCTCCGGCGCCCGCACGGCATTGGCCGAGCGTGCGGCCCGCATCAAGGACCGGCGTTTTGCCGAAGAGTACCGCGATGGCACCTGGCGCGCCTCATTGGCACGCCTTGAATCGACACTCCGGGCCGCGGAGGAGCGCTCATGAGCACGTTGCCGCTGGAGCCTCAACAAACGGCGACGCGAAAGCGCGTCACCGCGCCTTCCGTGAAGGCCATGAAGGGCGTGGAGCAGATCGCCATGCTCACGGCCTACGACTACCCCACGGCCTTTTTCCTTGATGAGTGCGGCGTGGATGTGCTCCTCGTGGGGGATTCCCTGGCCATGGTGGTTTACGGCGAGCCCAATACTTTATCGATCACCATGGACGACATGCTGCGCCACACCCGCGCCGTATCGAAAGCCGCCACCCGTGCCCTTGTCGTGGGCGATATGCCCTTCATGAGTTATCAGGTCAGCATCGAAGAGGCCGTGCGCAACGCGGGGCGTTTTTTGAAAGAAGCGGGGGCCCATGCCGTGAAGCTGGAGGGTGGCACTGAAATGGCGGACACCATCCGCGCCATCACCCGGGCTGGCATCCCCGTCATGGCCCACATCGGCCTCACTCCTCAATCCATCCAAGCTTTGGGCAACTACCGCATGCACGGCAAATCCGAGGTGGAGCAAGAGTATCTGCTCCAGTCCGCCGCCGCGGTGGCGGAGGCCGGGGCATTTTCCGTCGTTCTCGAATGCGTCGTTCCCACGCTAGCTACCCGCATCACGAAAGTGATCGCCATCCCCACCATTGGCATCGGCAGTGGCAGTGGCGCCGCCACCTGCGATGGTCAAGTCCTCGTCACGCAGGATTTACTGGGCCTCACCGCCGGTCGTACACCGAGCTTTGTGCAGGCAGAAGCCCGCCTTCGCGACGAACTCCAAGCCGCTGTGGCCCGCTATGTCGTGCGCACCAAAACCGCAGGCATCCAGGGGAACGCCTGATGCTGCTCACCGTGGACATCGGCAACACCAACACCGTGTTCGGGGTTTACGAAACCCCGCTGCCTCTCTCGAGCCCACCCCAGGTGCGCGAAAAGTGGCGCGTGTCCACCCACCCCATTCCCACCATGGATGAGCTGCGGGTGAAAGTGGCCCATCTCTTCGCCCTGGATCACATCGCATTCTCTGTTGATGCGGTGGTGATCTCAAGCGTGGTTCCCGCTCTCACTGAAGTGGTGGTGAAAGCCACGGAGAAACTCCTGCCCCAGGCTTCGCTCCACGTGGTGAGCCACAAATCACCGTTCTCTTTTCGCATTGAGGCCCGTCCCGCCAATGGCGTGGGGGCAGATCGCTTGATCAATGCGGAAGCGGCCCTGAGGGACTACGGGTCGGCGGCCATCATCGTGGATTCGGGCACTGCCACCACGGTGTGTGCGTTGGCTCCCGCGGAGGGCGACCCCCTTAAGCCCTGTTACTGGGGAGGGGCCATCATGCCGGGCCTTGAGCTTTCTCGGGAGTCCCTTGCGCAACGAACGGCAAAACTCTTTACCGTGGAGTTGCAAGCCCCTGAACACGCCATTGGTTTTGATACGACCACCGCCATCCAGAGCGGCCTCATGTATGGCTACGCCGACATGATCGATGGCCTGGTGGCCCGCTTCCGCACGGAGCTTGCGGGCCGGGTGAACGGCGCCCCCATCCCCGTCATCGGCACCGGCGGCATCACCGCTCGCTTACGTGGCATCGCGAAGTCCATTGAGCATTACGACCCCGACCTGACCTTGCGAGGAATGGCATACCTCTATGCATCCCTTTCTCGCCGCTAACCTCGCCCCTCAGTTCCGCGGCAAGAAGGTGCTTCTCGGCATCACGGGGAGCATTGCCGCCTTCAAGGCCATCGACCTCATCCGCCTCCTGAAAAGCCTGGGCGCGGAAGTGCGGGTCGTGCCCACGGAAAATGCTTTGCAGTTCGTCACCGCCACCACCCTCGAGACCCTCTCGGGTCAGCCGGTGATCACTGAAATGTTTGGCGGCGCCAAGACACATCACATCGATACGGCGCGATGGGCGGACCTGGCCCTCGTCGCGCCAGCCACCGCGAACTTCATCGCGAAGATGAGCCATGGCCTCGCGGACGATCTGCTTTCCACGGAACTCCTCGCCTTCACTGGCGCTGGCGCCACGGCTGTGGTGCCCGCCATGAACCCTGCCATGTTTGCTCATCCCGCCACGCAGGCCAGCGTTGCAACGCTGAAGTCCTGGGGCGTCAGCGTACTGGGCCCCACCGCCGGCGTCACGGCCTGCGGCGAAGAGGGCCTGGGCCGCATGCTGGAGCCGGTGGACATCCTCAAAGAATGGGCCCTGGCCCTGACACCACCGGCAAAGCCCACCCGGCGGGCCGTCATCACCATGGGGCCCACGCGCTCAAACCTGGACCCGGTGCGCTACCTCAGCAATCACTCCTCCGGCCAAATGGGGGCGGCGCTGGCATGGGAGGCCTTCCGCCGAGGCTTCGTCGTCACTGCCGTGGCGGGCCCCTGTGAATTCGCGGCGCCGGCGCTCTTGCCCCCGGGCTCAGAAGTGGTGGCAGTGACCACCGCCGGCGAAATGGCCCACGCAGCGCTCAGTGCATGGGCCCGCTCAGAGAGCACTCTTTTCATGGCCACGGCGGCAGTGTTGGATTGGGACGTGGAAACGGCCTCAGGGAAAATCAAAAAAACATCGGAGACCAGGCCTCGAGAGGCCACGCCCCGGGGGGCCACGCCCCAGCTGCACTTCAAAGAGAACCGCGACATCTTGAAAGAAGCCGTGGGTGCCCGCAGACCCGGCTGCCGCGTCCTCGGGTTTGCGGCGGAAACCGGAGAGTTGGAAACCCGCGCCGCGGAAAAGCTTCTCGCCAAGGGCTGCGATTACCTCTTCGCCAACGACGTGTCGGGAGGCCGCGTTTTTAATTCCACACGCAACGAAGGGCTCTTCCTCACGGCGGAGACATCCGCCACGGCACCTGCCATGAGCAAGGTGGAACTCTCCACCTGGATCTTCGACCGCATGGAGGTGGGCGGTGAAGCTCCTGCAATCCACCACTGAACTCAGGGCCTGGCGCAGCACCTTGCCCTCAGCGGCCACCGTGGGTTTTGTCCCCACCATGGGGGCGCTGCATGAGGGACATGTCGCGCTGCTACAAGAAGCCCGGGCCCACAACGACATCGTCGTACTCTCCATTTTCGTCAACCCCAAGCAGTTCGGCGCCCATGAAGACTTGGCAAAATACCCCCGCCCCTGGGAAGCGGATCTGGCCCTCGCCCGCTGCGCGGGCATCGATGCTGTATTTCTTCCTACCCCTGAAGACTTTTACCCCGACGGGTTCTCTACCACCGTTGAAGAAAGCGCCCTCAGCCAGCCCTGGTGCGGCGCCACCCGCCCGGGCCATTTTCGCGGCGTCACCACGGTGGTGCTGAAACTTCTCAACCTCATCCAACCCACCCGGGCCTACTTCGGCTGGAAGGACGCCCAGCAATTCCTCGTCCTCTCCAAAATGGTGCGGGATCTCTCGCTGCCTGTGGAAATGGTGGGCGTGCCCACGGTGCGGGAGCCTGATGGCTTGGCGCTGTCGTCAAGGAACCGCTTTCTCTCACCAGAGCAGCGGGAACTTGCGCCGCTCCTCTACCGCGAGATCTCGAAAGCGGCGGAACGCATGGCGGCGGGGCAACCCTGGCAAGAGGCCTGTGCGCTGGCCCGTGCCACACTCAATGAAGCAGGTTTTCAGGTTCAGTACCTGGAGCCCCGCCGGGAATGCGCGGGCGCATGTGATCTGGCGCTGCCCCCCGGGAACATCCTGGAGCGCGGTGTGCCCCACCGCCTGGCCATAGCCGCCGTGTTGGGATCAACACGATTAATTGATAATATCCCCGTGATTTCGGGTTCTTGAAATACTTTGCCGGGTAGCTCTTTCACCTGAACCCTAACCCCGCTACACTAGGATCAAGGGGGCACCTGAGTGCTTTTGCCGGTCCTTGTCCTTATTGCTGCGTCCCTCTCCGCCGGGCCCCTTGCCTGGGGCCAGACTCACACTTGCGACGGCATCCGTGATCTCGCCACGGTGCCAGCGCCTGAGGAATTCCCGCGCTCCATGACAGCGGTGCGAACCCGTCTCTCTCGCAGCGATGACCGCGATGAAGCGATCATGGGTGGCGCATGGGTGAGCAACGTAAGAGAGTCCACTGAGACGGCGCTCGAACGCATGAATCTGGAGCTGGGTCCCGTCTACGCTTCGACGTTCAGTGCCTTCTGCCACCATCCTTCCGTGCTGACTGCCATGGAACGCCCCGATGCTTTGGGCTATGGCGGCGGAAGCGCGCTCACCTGCGAGCGGCTCATCGCGGACCTTGATAACCTGGACCCCAACGACCCCCTGCCCGGGACGAGGGCCCGAAGCGTGTTGTTCCGCATGAGCGAGTACCAGTCTCTCCGCGTGGCCATCCACCGTGCGGCCTTTGTAGCCCACCGCCTCCGCCTCACCCGTTTTGAAAATCTTTTGCAGCGCTGCACGCCCCCCACACCGCGGAACATCGATGATCAGCTCTCCGCGCTGCGGACATTCTCGGTTTTCATCACGAATCTGTGCAGGGGCGCGGAGTCGTCCTTTCAATCCGCCTGTGACACGGCACGCGGCGCCACGGACCGTTTCATCACCCAAGTTCAGGATGCAATCCAGGAGAGCTGTAACGACAATTCAGGCGAAGGCATGATGCCCCGAGGCGTGGACGCCGTGGAGTAGGCATACTTGACTAGCTGTATTTTATGACATACAATTATGGCATGTCTTCTGCCATAAAATACAAGAACCTTCATATCCCTTTGCCCCAGGACTTGTACGCCGAACTCATGGAGCTTTCCAAAGCCATGGGTACGCCAGCCACTAAGATCGCTCGAATGGCCATCGACCAGTGGACAAAAGCCTCTCTGAAAGTGCGGTTGAAGCACCAAATCAGTGCTTATGCCCGTGCACATGCGGGAACAGAACATGATCTTATGCCCGATTTGGAACGCGCCGCACTATCTACCCTTCTGGAAGCAGAGAAAAAACGGAAATGAAACGCGGGGAAATTTATTGGGCACGGCTTGCGCCGCGCTCCCATTCTGAACAAAAGGGCCGACGACCTGTTCTCATCATGTCCCACGATGGCTTTAATGAAGTGGAAACCTGGCATTCCATTATCGTAGTGCCACTTTCCACATCCCATAAACAGGCCATGCGTTCACCAACCATAGCTCTCATTCCCCGCGGCACAGCGGGCCTGAATGCCGAGTCCATCGCCTTGGGTCACCAGATCACAACATTGGATCGCTCGAAACTTGAGGAGCGCATCGGCATGCTTCCGTCAAAGCTCATCCGGGCCGTGGAACAAGCGGTCAAAACCGCTATCAATATTTCATAATCAGTTCCGCACCCGAATGGTGCCCGCCTCCGCCGTGATATCCACGGGCACCCCCCCGGCCACGGTGGTAGAGACTCGCTTGGAATAAACCTCGCCCCGAGGGGCCTTGAGGCTCAGCGTCAGACCACGACCCACAGGCAGCCCCACGGCCACATCGCCGGCGGAACTGGTGACGGCCACCTTCGACGCCGAGCCTAACTTGCGCCAAAGAAGCATGACGTCCCCCTTGGACATCCCATCAACAGAATCTGTTAACTGACGAATGCCCACGGTGCCCACGCCAATGCGGTAGCGCAGGGTCCCATTCAACCCCTCACCGCCGAAGTCGCAACCGCGACACTCCAGATCAAAATCGCCCACCTCACCGAAGGCGACGTAGCCCGTCCCCAGACGGACCGTCACGGCCTCTGGCCATCGCTCCAGCTCCACCTGGGCTTCGCCGGGCACGACAATGCGCAGCTCCGCCGCGTGGTGCAGCTCAAGCTGTACCTGGTACACACAGTTATTCCCCGTCCGCGCCTCAAGCTGGTGAGGCAGGGATGCGGTAATCCCGTCTCCCGCATTGGACTCAGCGACCGCCACCGGAAGTGCCGCCAGGGGCACCACGCGATTCACCTCGCGCTCCTCACCAATGTAGAGCACGCCATCCCGCAATGCCGCTGCCGCTTTGCAGTCGTCACCGCCCCGGGACTTACGCACCTCAAGCCGACCCTCTCGTGGCCCGCCCTCGCCCTTCAAGGCAATGACCGCGGAAGGAAGCACCAACTGTACTTGCTGCACGGAGCGCAACCCCGTGGACCAGCTGACCTGGGGAGCATCCGGCGCCTGGGCCCTTGCCGACACCGCACCCATTGCTAACACTACGGCAAACCAGAAGAACCCCTGCATGGAACAGCCCCCGCATAGAATCAATGAGCGAGATCTCACCCGCTCATTGATTCTATGCTTGCGGAGCAGACTTGCAATACACCGGGCCCGCATTCTAAAATAGGGACCTACGCATCGCGTCAGATGTCTACTTTTTCAATTTTGCGGTTAGTGTCTGCTCGCCCTTTTTCCAGTTGGCTTGACAGAGCTCGCCGGTTTGCAACGCTTCCAGCGTGCGCAGAATTTCTTCAGCGTTACGGCCCACATTGAGGGGGTTCAACTGGACGTACTGCAGATCGCCATTGGGGTCGATCATGTAAGTGGCGCGGAGCGTAATGCCCTTGTCTTCAAGGTAGCAGCCATAGGCGGTGCTGACGGCGTGGTTCAGATCAGAGATGATGGGGAATTTTTGTTCGCCCAGCTCGCCCTTGGACCACGCTTGGTGGGAGTACGGGCTGTCGACGCTACCGCCTAAGACTTCGCAGCCGAGCTTCTTGAAGCCCTCATAATGCTCGCTGAATTGGCGGATTTCAGTGGGACACACGAAGGTGAAGTCCAGGGGATAGAAAAAAAGGCAAACCCATTTGCCCTTGTAATCCTTGAGCGAGACGTTCTTGATCTCACCCTTGAAGTAAGCCTGGGTCGTGAAGTCCGGAGCTTTTTGATAAATGCGCACCATAGATCACCTCTTGTTTTGGGGTTGTTTGTATTGTTGCGTGAACCCTAAGGGTTCGCGCAACATTGCCCGGGGCCACCACGCTTGGCAATTGAAATACTCTCAGCTTCATGTCTGAATAGAAGCATCCATAATTTCCCGGAGGTCTCCCATGGCAGTAGCAGTCATCGATGGCGCACGGACGGCATTCACAAAAATCGGCTCCACCTTAAAGCACCAAGACGCGGTGAAGCTGGGCGTCAAGACCGTGAACCCCCTGGCCGCTCGCTACAACCTGGGCAAAGACGCGGCAGGCCTTCTGGTCTTCGGCACCGTCATTCCTCATGCCGCGGTGAGTAATATCTCGCGCGAAGTGGCCCTTGAATCAGACCTCCACCCCATGACCCGCAGCTTCTCCGTCGTACATGCCTGCGCGACGTCCCTGTCCGCGGTGGCGGAAGCAGCCTCATGGATCACAAGGGGCTCGGTACCCTGGGCCCTGGCCGGCGGCTCGGAGAGCATGTCCAACTTCCCTGTAAGTTTTCCGAGCCACATGGGCAGCACCCTGCGGGACTTCCAATACTCGAAGACCAGTGGCGATAAAGCCAAGGCCATCCTGGGGCTACGTCCCAAAGACTTTGTGCCCCAAGTGCCCGAAGTGGCCGAACGCTCCACGGGCCTCAGCATGGGCCAGCATTGCGAGCTCATGGCCCAAGAATGGAAGATCCCTCGGGCGGAACAAGACGCCTGGGCCTTCAAGAGTCACAAAGACGCTGCGGCAAATCTTGATAAATACAAACGCTTCATCTGTTTCGAAAACGATAATCTCGTTCGTGGCGACACCTCGCTTGAGCGCCTCGCGAAGCTGCGCCCTGTATTTGACGAAGAGAAGGGCACGCTGACCGCGGGCAACGCCTCCCCCCTCACGGACGGTGGCGCCACCGTGCTCCTCGCCGACGAGGACTACGCCCGCAAAAAAGGCTGGCCCATCCTCGCCCTCTTGGACGATTTTGAGATGTCCGCGGTGGACATCAAGCACGAAGGTTTACTCATGGCGCCCCCCTACGCCATTCTGCGCCTCATGAAGCGCCACGACATGCAGATGGACCAGTTCGACGTCGTGGAAATGCACGAAGCGTTCGCCGCCCAGGTCCTCTGTAACCTGAAGGCGTTGCAGGATGAGACCTGGTGCCGGGAGCGCGTGGGGCTCCCCGCCACCAAAATCCCGGGCCGCGACCGTTTCAATCTCTGGGGCGGCAGCCTCGCCGTGGGTCACCCCTTCGCCGCCACCGGCGCCCGCCTTGTCATGCAGACCGCCCAGGAAATGCATGACAACAAGGCGAATAAGGGCCTCATCAGCATCTGCGCGGCGGGTGGCCTGGGTATGGTTGCCACGCTCAAGAGCCCGTAGATCGTCGATAAAGGGCCACCTGCTTCGTTGTCGTCGTCGTGGCCTCCACGCAGCGCACATGAGTGCGCTTTGGTCGGCCACTTCCTCCTCCGCCTCGCATCTGGCCCTTTATCGACGATCTACAAAAACCAATGTCGATGACAGACAAGAGCCCATGATCCGCACTCACGCTGTTCTTGCATTCCCGACTGCCACGCACCACTGAATATTCCGAGACAGACTGATCTCGTCCATGTAAAGGAGGAGTCATTAGACTTCAGTCCCTTGTGGAAAGGACCAGCAGCAATGCCGACTCGCAATACCCAGCCCAAGATCAAGCCCGCCGCAGGTAAACTCGGTATCCTCACCCCCGGTCTCGGCGCCGTGAGCACCACGATGATCGCAGGCGTGGAAGCCATCAAGAAGGGTATGACGAAGCCTGTGGGTTCCGTCACCCAAATCGGCAAGATCCGCTTAGGCAAACGCAGCGAGAACCGCGATGCCTTGGTTCGCGATGTGGTGCCTCTCGCCTCCCTCGACCAGATCGTCTTCGGCGCCTGGGACATCTTCAACGACAATGCTTACGAGGCCGCGAAAAAAGCCAAGGTTCTAGACAGCGCCACCATCGAGGCGCTGAAGCCCGAGCTTGAGCGCGTAAAGCCCATGTCCGCTGTTTTCGACCCCGAATACATCAAGCGCATCAACGGCCCCAATGTGAAAAAGGGTGAAAACAAGTGGGACCTTGCCCAACAGCTCCGCGCCGACATCAAGAAATTCGTGCGCGACAACGACCTCTCCCGCGTGGTGATGGTGTGGTGCGCATCCACCGAGTCCTATATCGACCTGGGCGACGTGCACACCACGTTGGCGAAGTTCGAAGACGGCTTGAAGAAGAACGATCCCGGCATTGCCCCTTCCATGATCTACACCTACGCAGCCCTCATGGAGAAGGTGCCCTACGCCAACGGCTCACCGAACCAGTCGGTTGAAGTGGCGGCCCTTCAAAAACTCGCACTCAAGATGGAAACGCCGATCTGCGGTTCCGATTTCAAAACGGGCCAGACCCTACTCAAGACCGCGCTTGCTCCTGCCTTCAAGGCCCGTCTCCTGGGCATGAACGGCTGGTACTCCACCAACATCCTGGGCAACCGCGATGGCGAAGTCCTCGATGACCCCGGTTCCTTCAAGTCCAAAGAGATCACGAAGCTCTCCGTGCTGGACCAGATTCTCCAGCCCGAAACCTATCCTGATCTCTACGGCGACATCCACCACGTGGTGAAGATCAACTACTACCCTCCTCGCGGCGACAATAAAGAGGGCTGGGACAACATCGACGTCTTCGGCTGGATGGGCTATCCCATGCAGATCAAGGTCAACTTCCTCTGCCGTGACAGCATTCTTGCTGCCCCCGTGGTTCTCGACTTGGCCCTCTTCATGGACCTGGCCGAGCGTTGCAGCTTCAAAGGCATTCAAGAGTGGCTGTCCTTTTACTTCAAGAGCCCCCTTCACGCCCCTGAGGTCCAACCGGAACACAACCTCTTCGTCCAAGAACTGAAACTGCACAACACGTTGCGTTTCATGGCTGGTGAAGAGCTCATCAATCATCTCGGACTCACCCACTACGGTGTGGACGAAGGGGAAAACGCTTAAGGACCTGTCCATGAATCCTGGCAGTTGGAGCTGGCTTCCCACCACGGCCTCCTTTGAAAATAGTTGGGGACCAATGAGTTGGCAGTGGTACTTGCTTGTACCGCTGGTCGTGGCGTTCGCCGTATTTTGGGTGAAGCACACGCTGACGGGCCGTCACATCAGCGCTCGCATTCAAAAGCAGGGTGGGTCTCCGCTTCTGGGCACCCTCCCCATGGAGTTCACCTACTGGATGCTCCGACCCGTGGGGGACCTGGCCTCGCGTCTCAAGCTCTCCCCCGATCTCTTTTCTTACCTCTGTCTCACCCTAGGCCTAGCCTCCGGCGTGGCGGCGGGCGCAGGCCGCATTTCAGCCGCCGGCGCCCTTTCCATGATTTCCGCTCTTCTCGATGCCTTAGACGGCATGGTGGCCCGCAAGCGTGGAGTGGCGTCGGACGCGGGCGAAGTCCTCGACGCCATGGTGGATCGCTATGCCGAGTTCTTTTTACTGGCGGGGCTGGCGGTGCATTTCCGCTTCAGCATCCCCCTCATGGTACTCACTCTTGCCGCGCTTCTGGGCTCCCTCATGGTGAGCTACACCCAGGCCAAGGCCGAAGCCATGAACGTGCAGGTGCCCAAGGGCTGGATGCGTCGGCCTGAGCGGGCGGCATACTTGGGCGCAGGCACCTTTTTTGGTCCCCTCTTCCAAGGCTACTGGGACCTCAGCGGCGACACCCGCGTCCATGGCCTGGTGGTTGCCGCCATCCTGCTTGTGGCCGTATTCTCCAATATCGCGGCGGTCCAACGCATCCGCGTCATGTACATCGCCATCAAAAAGCGGGAACAGAAAAGCCGCTGATGAAGGGCCACGGCCGCACGCTGCTGCGTTCACAAGCAACGGCCCTCCTTGCCACAGTGGTTGATTTCTCCACCCTGTTCTTTCTCACGGAATTCCTGGGCATTTACTACGTAGCATCTGCTGCCAGTGGTGCCGCCCTGGGCGCGGCAACCAACTACGGCGCCAATCGCCTCTGGGCCTTCGACCACGGAAGGCACCGCGCCATGGGATCCCAAGTCTTGAGGTATATCGCCGTATCCCTGGGCAGCCTCGCCTTCAACGTGGGTGGGGTGTTTTTATTTACCGAGTCCCTGGGCCTCAGGTATGGCTATTCCAAGGTCGTCACGTCCATAGCCGTTGCCCTGCTCTGGAACTACCCCCTTCACCGCTATATCGTTTTTAAAGAGGTAACCCCATGAATTCCGCAGATTTGAGCTCCGTGGAGCTCCGAGCCCGGGAAGACACCATGCTCACCTCCGGTCTTCAGAACTTCGCCGTGCAGGCAGGGCGCGCCATGGTGAAGGGTCGGGGTTCCCGCCTCTGGGATGTGGAGGGCCGGGAGTACATCGATTTCATTGGTGGCATCGGCGTGAATTCCATTGGCCACTGCCACCCCCGCTATGTGAAAGCGATCCAAGACCAAGTGGCGGAACTCACCGTGGGCAGCTTCACCACCCCCGTGCGCATCAAATTCCTGGAGCTCCTGCGCACGGTGCTGCCCCGGCACCTCACACGAGTGCAGCTCTACTCGGGCGGCTCTGAGTCGGTTGAAGCGGCCATGCGGCTAGCCAAGTCGGTGACCAAAAAATGGGAGTTCCTCTCTTTTTGGGGGGGGTTTCACGGAAAGACCATGGGCACCATGGCCCTCATGGGCTCCACGGCAAAACAAGGCTTGGGCCCCTTCCCGCCAGGCAACCTTTCCGCGCCGTATCCCGACTGCTACCGCTGCCCCTTCAACCTGAAGCAAGACAGTTGCGCCATGGCCTGCGTGGATTTCACGCGCAAATCCCTCAAAGCACAAAGCGCGGGGGCCCTTGCCGCCATCGTGGTGGAACCCATGCAGGGCACCGCGGGCAATATCCTGCCGCCCAAGGGCTGGCTCAAAGCCATAGCTGAGATCGCGAAAGAAAATGATGCCCTTCTCATCTGCGATGAAATGATCACGGGCTTCGGACGCACGGGCACCCTGTTTGCTTCCCCAGCGATGGAGGTGGAAGCGGACATCATGACCCTGGGCAAGGGCGTGGCCGCGGGGTTCCCCCTCTCCATTTTGGCCTGCCGCGAAGAACTGTCCACCGCCCGCCCCTTCGGCAGCCCCAGCGGCTCATCGTCAAGTTATGGCGGTAACCCCCTGGCATCGGCCGCGGCCCTTGCCACCCTGCAAGTCATTTTGGACGAGGGCCTCCATGAGAATTCCGCCCGCCAGGGCGAGAAGTTCCTCGCTCGCCTGAAAGCCATGAAAGAAAAGTATACGATCATCGGCGAAGTGCGGGGCATGGGCCTCATGCTGGCCATGGAGCTTGTCGAGAATCGGGAGACGAAGAAACCTTTGACCGCAGAGAAAGCCATGAAGCTCTTCAAAAGTGGGGTGGAAAAAGGCTTCTTAGCCATGAGCTACGCCCCCGCCGTGCGTTTTCAACCTGCCCTCTCCATCACGGATGAAGAGCTCGCCAAGGGCCTCGACCTCCTTGAACAATGCGTGGCGGAACTCAACCGTGACTCGCAGCTCTCGTAATATAGTCCTCCGTCTCATTCAGATTAATGATGTTTATGAGCCTGGTGTCCTCGATCCCACTCGCCAGCCCGGCGGGTTGCCACGGGTTGCCGCCCTCGCGAAGAAGATGAGCGCGGATGGCGTGCCGCAGTTCCTCATCCATTCCGGCGACGCCTATAGCCCCTCGGTGTTCAATCGCCTCCAGTGGCAGGGCGCCCCCCTTGCAGGCCGCCACATGAACGAGATTTTGAACGCCATGAATATCGCCATGGCGGTGCCGGGAAACCACGAATTCGACTTGTCGCCCGAGGAGCTTCACGCCCGCTTCCAGGAGTCACGCTTTCCTTGGCTCAATACCAACCTCAGGGATGCCGCAACCGACGCCCTTCTCCCAGGAACCCAGCCCACCGCGGTTTTGCAAGCCGCGACTGTCCGCGTGGGTTTCTTCGGCGTCAGCATAGGTTCGGGCAAACCCTCAGTGAGAGTGGGGGACGTCAACCAGGCTGCCCATGATGCCGTGCAAAGCCTTCGCGGGCAGCAAGTGGACAGCATCGTCGCCATCACCCACCTCATGCGTCAGCAAGATGAAAGCCTCGCGCGATCTATTCCTGGCATCGACCTCATTGCAGGGGGCCACGAGCACGAAGGGATGCTCTTCCAATGCAATGGCATCACCGTTGCCAAAGCCCAGTCCAATGCCCGAAATCTCGTAGTCCACGAACTCCATTGGGAGTCCCATGGCGCCCTCCAGTGGCGCTCCCGCTTCCAAGACCTGCCCGTGACTGAGCCGGAGGATGCGGCCATCGCCGCCATGGCCCAGCGCTGGTTCTCCCTTCTGACACAAGATCTCACGCGCCAAGGCATCGATGCCCGCCGTACGGTCTATTCCACGTCGGAGGCCCTCGACGGCCTCGACGGTTCCGTGCGCATCGCGTCCACAAACCTATCGCGCCTCATTCTGGAAGGCCTGCAAACCATGGCAGCGCCCCAGGCTGGCGGCGTGGACTTCACCATTCTTTCCGGAGGGGTGATCCGACTGGATGATGTGATTCCCCCGGGCCCCGTCACCGAGTATGACCTCCTGCGCATCTTCCCCTTCCCAGAGCGCCTCATGGCGGTGAAACTCCCTGGCGCCCTGGTGGCCCGGCTGCTGAAGCGGGAGTTCAGCTTTCAGCGCTTGAGCTGCTACCATGCCCATGGCGCCACTATGGATGACAGCGCCCCCACTGTGGGTGGGGCGGCCGTGGACCCCAACCGCGGCTATACCGTGGCGGTGACCGACCACCTCTACCGCCGTCTTCAGAGCGAGGCACCGCTTGCATCCGCCGTGGACTGTGGCGATCTCAGAGAGCTCTTGGGACGGTTTCTCGCCTGCCGCTCTTCGCGGTAGACCATGAAGGCGGGAAGGGCCACGAGAGCCGCCACGATGCAGGTGAGCTCCCCCAACACCGCGAGAAGACCAAAACTCACAAAGGCCTGGGAGCCTGCCACCAAGAGCGAGCCGTAACCAATGACCGTGGTCAGCGAACAGAGCGCCACAGCTCCTCCGGTTTCACGGATGGCATCATCGATGCTGGCCGCGTCCTGGGAATAGCGGCTGATCACGTTCACCGCATAGTCCACGCCGATGCCGAAAGTGATGGGCAAAGCAATGAAGTTGAGGAAGTTCACCTTCATGTCGTAGGCCGCCATGATGCCGGCCATCCAGAGCACGCCCAGCACCAGCGCCCCCAGTATGGGCCCGGCCATGCGAAGGGAGCGGAAGACGAGAAGGACGAGGAGAGCCACCGCGACGAAGGCCACGGCGGTGGCCTTGGGGCCGTCACGGGCGATGGTGTAGATCATGTCGGCGGAGAGCGGAGGCTGACCCGCGATGGGAGCATGCTCCACGGGCACCGCGGAGTCCCTGATGGCTTGACGCACTTGATCCGCGAAGTGGATGACCTCTCGCCCGTCCCAGGACCCATCCATGGCAAGCCGTGGATACACATGGACCATGCGGCCCTCAGTGCCGTCGAGCTCGCGGAAATGCACCTTCACCCCGTCCGGGAGGTCCGTTACGGTGAGCGGTCGGAGGGGCTCATCGGCCGGGGGTAAAATCACGTCCATGCGCCGCCGCTCACGACCACGCACGTGGGCTAGGACCTCGGGAGTGAGCATCTTCTGGATGTGGCGGATGTGGGCGATCTTTTGCGCTTGGTCGGTAGGGAGAAAGTCTTCAATGACCTTCACATCGGAAATAGGGGATAAGGCCCCCTCTTCCTCTTTGATCTTTTTCAGCTGCCGGGCAACCGCCTGCAACTCAGCCACCGAGTCAGTGACCACCACGGTGGGGGTGAGGTAGCGCTGGAAAACCGCATCCACCTTGCGGCCCCAGTAGCCAGACCCCTGCTCCACGGAGTGCTTGTTCCGCAGCTTTGAAAAATCGCTCTCCAGGGTGTCCGGCCCCAACCTCAAGCACATTGCCGCGGCGACGACGATGCTCGCCGCAGTGGCGGCGGTGAGCGGCTTGTGGAAGCGGCGGACGAACCTGGCCAGCGCGGCTGTGACGAAATCCCTTGAACTCCGCGTCGGCTTCACCCTGATCCAACCCCTCCGCTCGAAAAAGAAGAGCAATGCAGGCATCACCGTAAAGGTGGAAATCCAACAACAGGCCATACCGAGACCACCAATGATGCCAAACTGATTGAAGCCTCGGAAATCGGTCACCATGAGAGAGGCATAGGCCAAGCCGGCAGCGCCCGCCGCGACGAAGGTGGCCTGAATGGTGCCCGTCATCGCCACTTCCATGGCAGGGGCGGCAGCATCCCCCTTGCGGCGCCTCTCCAGATACCGGGCCAGGAGAATGATGCCGAAATTAATGCCGTTGCCAATGACGATGGAGCCGAGGAAGGCGGTGTTGGCGTTCAGATAGCCCACGATCCATTCGCTCAGGCCAAAGGTCCAGAAGGTGCCCGCGAAGAGCGCGGCGCACAGCGCGTAAACGCCAGCGAAGGTGCGGTAATACAGGAGCATCGCCAGCGCGACCAACGCCAACACGAGAATGGTGGACAGCTCCAGGTCCTCGATGAGGCCGTCATGCTCCTCAATGAGGTTGGAAACGTCGCCATTGAAGCCCACCCGCATGGCCCGGTCATAACGCTGGGGATTCAGGCTTGCCACGACGGCCTTGGCCGCCTCAAACAGTTTTTGATTGGCGTTCTGGTCGGTGACCTTGCCAGGGAGGAATGCGAGGACCACGGCGGTATAGCCATTGGCGGAGCGGAAGTAGCCATTGGGGAGGCGATCTGAGGTGGAGGCGCGGACGCGATATTTTTCTTCCAGTGCCTTGAAGTCGTATTGGGGCTCCTTGGCGATCCCGCTTGAAAAAGGCGTGGCCTTGCTGTTGAGGGCAAGTTTACGGGCCCGCACCGACGCTTCCCGCCGCGATTGGCGTTTCTTGAATTTTGCTTTCTCGAACTCGATGCGGTCTCCCACATACTCGTCGAGCGCGGCCCAATCCTCGAGGTCCATATAGAGATGCTTGTGACCCAGAAAGAAATCCCGCTCCCGCACCACGTTGTCTTCCACCCGCGCCACCAACGAGGGGGGGAGCTTCCGCAGCTCCGTGGTGAGGTCATGCTGCAGACGGGCATTGGCCTCCGCGGATGGCGACTCCAGCACAATAGAAAGATGATTGAAGCCCCCCACGCGGCTCACCACCCGACGCACATCCTTCACGCTCTGGGCGCTCTCTGGAAGCAACTCCTCAAGATCCGTGCGTAAGTCCATGTAAAGCCGAGCGGATCCGTAAAAACCAAGGGCAGCCAACGCACCGGTCAGCACGAGGACGAGGACGTTCCAACGCTGCAGAAACGCCACGTAACGCCGAGCCCAAGGGGACGGCGAATGCTCTGAGGTATAAGCATGGGCCATAATGTCGGTAAACCTAACGTAGGCTCGGTCTTTTGGCGAGGAGCTTCGTTGTCGTCGTCGTGGCCTCCACGCGGCGTACAGGAGTACGCCTTGGTCGGCCACTTCCTCCTCCGCCTCGCTCCTCGCCAAAATACCTTCGCCTAGTCGTAGACTATGTTTTACCGCGGATCCCCGACCAAAGTTTCGGTTAGGCGAAGGTATTTTCCCGCCTGGCAAGGCGGAGGAGGAGCGGCCCGACCAAAGCGGGCTCATGCCCGCTGCGTGGAGGCCGCGACGACGACAACGAAGCCAGGCGGGAAAAGACCGAGCCTACGTTACGTTCGGCCGAGTTCTTCGAAGATTGAGAGGATGGGTCCTAACCCCCGACCATCCTTGGCGCTGGCGAAAAGAGGGTCAGGCCCTCCCAGGGCACTCAGCTCCCGGCTGAGCTTAGCCTGGGCGGATCGCTCTTGATTGGCGGACTTCATCTTGTCCATTTTGGTGAAAACCACGATGTGTTGGATGCCGCGGTCCTGTAGGAAGCACAAAAAAGCGCGATCCTTATCCGTGATACCCTGGCGGCCGTCCACCAAAGCCACCACCAGAGCGACCCCAGCCTCTAGAAACTTGGGGACTTCCCGCCCCCAGGCATCCCGCGTAGTTTTTGCCACCTTGGCGTAACCGTAGCCCGGCAGATCCGCGAGCAAGCATCCACGCCAACGAAAGAAATTGATGGACTGGGTGCGCCCCGGCTCCTGGCTCACCCGGGCGATGGTTTCACCGCAGAGCGAATTCAATAGACTTGATTTACCGACGTTGGAGCGCCCGCAGAAAGCCACGATGGGGTAGTCCGCCGCTTTAGCCCTGAGAACGGCCGCTTCACGAGCCGTGGGGGCGCTCCCCAGAAAGAGGGGCTGAGAGTACTTACTCAATGACGTTCTCCCGAGTGGTCAGCGTCTCTTTGGTGATGAGAACCCGCTGTGGTGTTGTGGCCGTGACTTCCGTCACCGCGGCGGCGAGCGCTGCCAATGACTCTTTGCGACCCTCCTCGGACACCCAATCTTCCCTGGTGAGTTTTTGAAAGACCGCGAGCACCGCTGAGCGAGTTTTCTCCTCCTGGGCCCGGACCTGAGCCGCCTCTTCTTCATTTTCGAATTCGAGGAAGATTTCCAAGGAAAACGTCCCCCCACCGGCAAACTCACCTTGAAGCTCCCCCAGATAGGCCACGGGGCCCAGGGTTTTGAGGGGCGCGGGCCGCGGGACGGCAGGGGCAACAGACTTTACTTTTTGAGAGGAAATGCCAGGGATATCAATGCCGGTGGTGGAGTGCAGCACGACCTGCAGGGCCTGGGGCGCCATGATCACGAGAAGAGTGGCGCTGAGGACAAAGCCCACAACCGCGATGCGTGTCAGACCATCCCCCGTCCAAAGAAGCGCGGGAAGAGTAACCACATCCCTCAAAAAGGCACTGCCCGCGGCCTTGACGGAAGCACTGTCCACCTGAGGCCTGGGAATGGTGGCTGCTCGGGCGCTGACGCGCTCCTTCACCTTGGCGAAAAAGGCGGCAATCTTGGACTTTATTCCACCAGAGGTAGCCCCATGCCCAGGGTCGGAGTGGGCATCGGCCCCAGGGGATGGGCTCTCGATAGGGGTTTCGTCCTGAGGCACGGTGTCTGACACATCTAGCAGTTTAAGCCCCCGAGCCCTTGCCAGACAAGCTTGTATTCTGTTAGCTTTTCAATACTTTATACCCCATGGAAGCTGTTCTTGAGTTCGAAAAACCTATTTCGCTGCTGGAAAAGAAAATCAAAGAGCTCCAGGAACTGGAGGCCAGCGGCTCCATGGACTTCAAGACCGAGATTTCGGCCCTCGAAAAGCGCCTTGCCGCGCTGATCCGTGAGACTTTTGAAAACCTCACCCCTTGGCAACGGGTGCAACTCTCCCGACACCCTGCACGGCCCTACACCCTCGATTACATCGCTGCCATCTTCGATGATTTCATCGAACTCCATGGGGATCGCTATTTCGGGGACGACGGCGCCATAGTCGCGGGGCTGGCTACCCTTTCCGGCCACTCTGTCGCGGTGGTGGGCATCCAAAAAGGCCGCAACACCAAAGAGAAGATCACACGGAATTTCGGCATGGCGCGCCCCGAGGGCTACCGCAAAGCGCTCCGCATCATGAAGCTCGCAGGCCAATTTGGCGTGCCCATCATTACTTTTGTGGACACACCCGGGGCGTACCCGGGCTTGGATGCGGAGGAGCGGGGCCAGGCGGAGGCCATCGCCCGTTCCCTCCTTGAGAGCTTCGATATCCCCTCGCCCATTGTGGCGTGTATTATAGGCGAGGGCGGCAGTGGCGGAGCGCTGGCCCTGGCGGTGGCGGACGTCGTTCTCATGCAGGAGTATTCCACCTACTCCGTGATCTCTCCTGAATCCTGCGCGTCCATCCTCTGGTCAGACAGTTCCCAACACGCAACAGCGGCGGGCATCATGAAGATGACTCCAGAACAGATTCTCCCCCTGGGTGTCATCGATGCCGTGGTGAAAGAGCCCTTGGGCGGCGCCCATCGCGACCACCAGAAGGCCGCCGCCCTCTTGAAGGCTGCCCTCATCAAAGAGATCAGTAAGCTCTGCTGCATCCCCGAGAAAAAACTTTTAGACAATCGCAAACGCAAGTTCCGCGCCATGGGCTCCCAGACTTTGCGCTCCGTGGAGGCCCATGAAGACCTCCGGTAAGGGCCTGTTAAACAATAACTGCACATTCTGGCGCTCAGGTTTCGGTCAGATTTGGCCGCCACGGAAGGAGCCAAACCGGAAGCGTAGCAGGGCTACGCTGAGGATTTTGCGACTGAGTAGCGGCCAAAGATGGCCGGAAGATGAGATGCCAGAATGAGCAGTTATTGTTTAACAGGCCCTAAGGGCCCTAAGCTCGTGGTGCTCTCAGCGCCGTCGGGGGGCGGCAAAAGCACGCTGGCAAACCTGCTCCTCCACCGGCATGGCGACAAACTCAAACATTCTGTTTCTTACACCACCCGTGCGCCGCGAGGGGCTGAGCAACAGGGCGAACACTACTTCTTCGTCACCGACGATGAGTTCAAGGCCATGATCAAGAATGGCCAGTTCCTCGAGTACGCGCAGGTATTCGGCCGCAGCTGGTATGGCACTTCCCGGGAACAAGTAGAGGGGCTGCTGAACAAGGGGCTCAGCGTCATCTTCGATATCGACGTCCAGGGGGCTGACAGCTTGAAGGGGCTCTACGGCGATCGCTGCGTGACCATCTTTATTCTGCCTCCATCCTTGGAGGCGCTGGAAAAACGACTTCGGGACCGCAATACAGAGTCCGAGGAAGCCATCAAGAACCGCCTCAAAGCAGCAAGAGCAGAGATGGGGCGGGCGCCGGGTTTTGATCATCAGGTGGTCAACCAGACCCTGGAGGCCAGTGTCGCGGAACTGGAGCGGATCCTCAGTGCGGCCGGTGTGCTGTGACGAAGCACTCAACGGTTACCATTGACGACATCTGCAGCGCCATACGGTCATATTACCCGGAAGCGGATCTTGTCCTCGTCCGCAAGGCCCATGACTTTTCGGAAAAAGCCCATGGGGACCAGAAGCGCCACAGCGGCGAGCCCTACATGCATCACCCCCGGGAAGTGACGAAGATCCTGGCGGACCTGCACTTGGACGTGCCCACGCTCTGCACGGGGCTGCTGCACGACACGGTGGAGGACACCCATGCCACCCTGGACACCATCGAGAAGGAGTTCGGCACGGTCATCGCCCAACTCGTCGATGGCGTGACGAAACTCTCAAAGATCACATTCAAGACGAGCGAAGAGAAGCAGGCGGAGAACTTCCGCAAAATGATCATCGCCATGGCCAAAGACATCCGCGTGGTCCTCGTCAAGCTCGCAGACCGCACCCACAACATGCGGACCCTCGAACACGTGCTGCCCTACAAGCAGCGCCAGGTGGCCCAGGAGACCCTGGACATCTACGCCCCCATCGCCAACCGGCTGGGCATCAGCGCCATCAAAACCGAGTTGGAAGACCACTGCCTGAAGTATTTGCATCCTGACATCTACTACAAGCTCGCGAGCAAGGTGACGAAGACGAAGAAGGAGCGCGAGGGCTTCATTGAGAGCATCAGCCAGCAGATCCAAGACAGGCTCAAAGAGTACGACATCCATGCCACCATTTCCGGGCGCGCCAAACACTTCTATTCCATCTTTAAAAAAATGGAGCGGCGGGACATCGACTTTGACCAGGTCCACGACCTCATCGCCTTCCGCATCGTCGTGGACAACATCACGGAGTGCTATAAGGCGCTCGGCGTCATCCATGCCGCCTACAAGCCCGTGCCCGGCCGCTTCAAAGACTACATCGCCATCCCCAAGGCCAATAAATACCAGTCGCTGCACACCACGGTCATCGGCACCAGCGGGGACCGCATCGAGATTCAGATCCGCACCCAGGACATGCACAATGTGGCCGAGTTCGGCATCGCCGCTCATTGGAAGTATAAAGAAGGCCGTTTCAGCGGTGCTGACAAAGAAGCCGTGGAGTGGGTGGATCGCCTGCTCGAGTGGCACAAGGACCTGAAAGACCCCGCCGAGTTCCTCGAAACCGTGAAGACGGATTTCTTCGAAGACGCCGTGTACATCTTCACCCCTCAGGGTGACGTGCAGGAGCTGCCCTTTGGCGCGACACCTCTGGACTTCGCCTTCGCCATCCACTCTGATCTGGGCGTGAGGTGCGTGGGCGCCAAAGTGAACGGCAAGATCGTGCCGCTGAAGTACCGCCTGAAATCCGGGGACACGGTGGAAGTGCTCACCTCGCCCACGGCCCAACCCAGCAAAGACTGGCTGAAGCTCGTCAAGACGAGCAAGGCCAAAGCCCGCATCCGTGCCCACATCAAAGTTCAAGAGCGCTCCCGCGCCCTGGAAATGGGCCGGGAAATGGTGGAGCGGGAACTGAAGCAGTACGGCCAGGACCTGAAGAAGCACATCAGCAACAACTCGCTCTTGAAGTTCGCGGAGAGCCGGGACATCAAGACCGTCGACGATCTTCTCGTCTACGTGGGCTACGGTCGCATTTCCGCGTCCACGGTTGTAACCCATGTTCTGCCTGAAGACGTGCTGAGCAACCGCAAGCACGCCCCGGACTCTGGCAAGACGGAAGCCGGTGGCGGGCTGCTCAAACGCATCTTCCAAAACGCAAGCCGCATCGGTCACGGCAGTTCCGCCATCATGGTGGGGGGCATGGACGACGTCCTCATTCGCTACGGCCGTTGTTGCGGGCCCATCCCCGGCGACTCCATCGTGGGCTTCGTCACCCGCGGGCGCGGCGTCACCGTCCACGCGGCGAACTGCCCCAAGGCGCTGGAGACCGACGCTGAACGCCGGGTGGACGTGCAGTGGAATCTCACGAGCCCCATGAAGCGCCCGGTGAAGATCAAGGTCCTCTCCCACGACGTGCCCGGCGTGCTCGCTTCCATGTCCCAGGCCATCACGGGTTGCGGCGTGAACATCAGCCAAGCCCACGTCCGCACCACAAAAGACCGCAAGGCCGTCTGCTTCTTCGACATCGAGGTGTCGTCCACAGAGGAGCTGGCCCGTACCTTAGGCGCATTGGAATCTAAGCGGGGCGTGATCAACGTAGAACGCGTCCGCGGTTAGCGTAGGCTCGGTATTTTCCCGCCTGGCTTCGTTGTCGTCGTCGTGGCCTCCACGCAGCGGGCATGAGCCCGCTTTGGTCG
>CAYHWW010000011.1:0-38648 GCA_964360145.1 uncultured Oligoflexia bacterium
GCCGTGGCCACGGTGGATGAAGTGCTGACGCACATCCCGCTGAAAAAAATCCGTTTGGAATTCCGGCAAAGCGAGCTCCTCTGGGAGCTCAGCAGCGCCCGCGGGATCCTGGCTCAATCCAGCAAAGACAAGCGGGATCGCATGCTCGCCGACGAGCTCAAGGAGCGGTCATTGAAAATGGCCGAGAACATCGCGGCCAATCACCCCTCCTTTGAGGATCATGGCCAGGCCCTGTTCTTCACGGGCTACGCTCAAACCGACATTGGCCGCGCCGAGGTGGGGTTCCGAACCCTTGAGAAATTCGTGAGGCTCTATCCCAAGCACGGCCACACGTCAGACGCTTATCGCATCATCGCCGACATCAGATTTGACGAAAATCGTTTCCGGGATGCGGAGGCGCTTTACAAGAAAATCCTGGAGTTTTCCGAGTCCCGGGTGGTGGGGTACGCCCTCTATAAAATCGGTTGGTGCGCCTACAACACCAAAGACTTCGCCCGCGCTCTCTTGGGCCTGGAAAAGGCCGTGTTGTGGGCCGCCAACCTCAGCGAAGCAGGTCGCACGCTGTCGCTCCGCCGCGAATCGCGGCACGATCTCATCGCCCTCTACGCCGAGGTCGGCGATTACCGCAAGGCCCTCGATTATTTCAGCAAGTTCTATCTGGGCGAGTCCGCGAGCTGGATCACGGAGCTCGCCAAAGAACTCGACCGCATCGGCCAGTTCGAGAAGTCCATGGACCTCTACAAGACGCTCATCGCGTTGGAGCCGGGCTCCGCGGAGAATATCGCCCGGCAAGCGGCAATCCTCAATGGCGAGTATCGCTTGCACCACTGGACCATGGCGGTCGAGGCCGCCCGCCATCTCGTGGAGGATCACAAGCCGCAGCTAGAGGCGCCGACCACGGACGGCAACGCGCCCTCCGCCGTTGCCGAGGCCATCATGCGGGAAGCGCTTCTCGCCCAGCTCTTCGAGTATCGCAAAGCCCCCACCAGCGATGCCTCAGAGAATGTGCTGAAGCTCGATGACCTTTATTTATCGGCATTTTCGCGTTGGCCCCAGTCTGAGGAGCCTCTCTACATGCATGCGATGTTCCTCCTGGGGCGTCAGAAGTTTGCCGCGGCGGTGGAGGCCCTCCGCGCACACTGGCTCCAATTCCGGGAAACCTTGAAAGAACCCCTGCGCGAAGAGGCATTGCGCAACCTCATTCACGCCCTGGACAAGGGCAGCGAGCAGGCTAAGGCGGCACCGGAAATCATCGAATACGCCTCTGAGTACGAAAAAAACTACCCCAAGACGAAATACGCCAGGCCCATCCTCTTTCTTAAGGCTTCGGTGCTGTTGAAGCTTGGCCGTACGGAAGACGGCATCAAAGTCAGTCAGGCCCTCTTCGAGGAAAACGCGGCGGACAGCGAGGGTAAGAGTGCATTCAAGAACCTCCGGGTCGCCTACTATGACCTCAAAAACTGGGAACGCACCTACCAGTGGGCCACCGACCTCCTCTCGCGGCAGTCCCCCGGCATGAAACTTTACACCGCTGATCTCAGTGCCGTGCGCGAGGAGGCTTTGTTCCTGTGGGCGGACCAAACCAAGGATGATGCGCAGTCCGCGGCGCTTTTCATGAAGCTTGCCGACGATGCGCAGATGAAACGCCTCGGCGAGAAGGCGCTCTACAACGGCTTTGTGAGACTAGAGAAAATATCAAAGCGCGTCGAAGCGCTGGCGGTGGCTGATCGCCTTGAGAAGATAGCGCCGCGCTCCGAGCTACTTTTCAAGATTTCCGGCATCAGGGCCGCTCTCTACCAAGAGGCCGGCGATTATGAGAAAGCCATGCCCTTCCTCGAAGATTTTTTGAAGCACGCCGACAAGGACACGCCGCCAGATGCCCTAAGTCAGGCGAAGACTAACCTTCGTTTGATTCAAGCTGCTCTGGCCCTGGTGCGCAAACCTGCGTCAGCGGCCGCGCCCGCTTATCCCAAGTGGCCAGCACTACAAAAATCGCGGCAGTCCTTTGAAGGCAAGCCGCTGCCGCCCCAGGGCGAGCTTGCGGCACGGATCAAGGCCGGTGCTGAAGCTCTGGAGGCGCTCAGTAAGCAGTTCCTCGCTGCCTCCAGCGACGCGGGCACTCCCGCGTACTTCGCCTTCGAATCTTATTGTTCCCTTCCTTTTCTATACCGCTCCTACGGAGAAGCTCTCCTCCGCCTCGGGGGCGGGGATGCTGAGCTTCAAAAAGAGCTAGCCAACATCGCGGCGCCCATTGAGGTCAAAAGCAAGAGTCTGGCGGAGGAATGCCTGACAAAGAGCGCCGAGGCCGAGCATGACGGCCCCGTCTACCGACAGGTCGCCTCGGTCTGGGGTTGGATGTCCGATAAGGAGTTAGTGAGGAAAATGGAAGCCGTGCTCATGGAGCTTGAAAAGGGCTGGCCATGGCTTGAATCAGCCAAAGACATGGGCTCCGCTGAAAAAATCATTGGCCGCCACCACGAAGGCGGTGAGTCCGAAGATTCTTGGTATGCACTGGCGCGGGCGCGATGGGATGCCAAAGCTCCGGGCTTGAGTAAGCTGGTGCTGGTTGATGCCTTGGCCAAGTACCCCAAATCCGGTCCCATGATGAATGCCCTGGTCTGCATCGAGCAAATGACGGCGCCGGAACGGCAGGACATGACGACGCGATTTGAAAAGGCGGCGGAAGCGGGCTCCGCCTCCGCCCATGCCAACCTGGCACTCCTTCATCTCAAGGGCGCCCGCCTCGCTCCGGCTCTCACCGCCCTGCATCACGGCCTTGATGAGAATGCTTTCGACGGCAGGCCCGCCCTCAAGAACCTTGTGAAAGGATTGGTCTCCAAGTGATCATCATTATATTATTCACATTGGCCCAGTGTTTCGCCGAGACGGGGGATAAAAAACCACTGAGCGCATCGCCGCCCAAAAAAGTATTCAAGACGACGGAGACCCACCAGTTCTCGGGGTCCAAACTGCGGGGGCAGCTTAAAAAACCCGAGCTGAGCTACATCTACCAAAGAAAAGGCCTCAGGGCCGAGCGCATCGTGAACATTCCGGAGGATTTCAATGAGGAAATCATCAGTGGCGCTGGACAGCTCTAAGAACCTGCAGGTCAGGGTATTCTGGGGCGATGTGCTGTACGACACCGTCATCTGCCGCCCCAACGAATCGGTCACCGTGGGGAACACGCCGGGCAACACCTTCATCATGGATGCAGGCAAAAGCCTGAAGCTCGTCGAACTAAAATCCGGCAACGTGGCTGAGCTGCAATTCAGCGACGACGTGGATGGGCACATCAGCGTGGGCAAGGAATTGATGTCCTTGAAAAAGGCCATCAGCTCCAAGCACGTCGTGAAGAACCCCGACGGTTTCTATCACGCACGCCTTGCCGATAACGACAAGGCGGACTTCATCATCGGCCACGTGAGTTTTTACCTGAGCTGGATCGGCCATACGAAGCCTTTGCCGAAGGGCACTCTTTTCAATGATCGCAAGAAAATGATTTGGATTGCGGGCGTGTGCTCCCTCGTCGTGGTGCTCATCAGCCTGCTCGCGCTTTGGGAACCGCCCCCTCCGGAGAAGCCACCGGAGAGACTTGTGATGCTCACGCCTCGCAATGCCCCCGCCAAAGCGGCCATGGGCGAAACAAAGAGCGCCGATGGTGGGGCTCAGAAGGGCGAATCCGGCAAGGCCGAGCAAGTCGCGCCTGAAAAACCATCCATGGCGAGCATCTTGAAGAGCGCCAACCTGGGAAGCCTCGTCAGCGGTCTCACGTCGTTAGGGGCCAACGCGCCGAGCACCGCGGCAAATCCGGCCACCACGTCCGCGGTTCCTCAGGCGGGCAACGGCGGATTGGGCACGGAAGGATTGAAGACTGGCGCGGGCGGCAAGACCGTCGGCATTGGTCGCACCGTGGGTCAGGGCGAAGGCGGCTTCGAGGGCACGGGCCGACTGGGCCTCTCTGGCAACTCCGCCGTGGAGGGGAGCTCGGGCCATGGTGAGGGGAGCAGCACCACGGGCGGAGGCCTCGACCGCGAGGTCATCGAGTCCATCATCCGTCGGCGCCTCGATCGCATCAGGCTTTGCTATGAACGGCAGCTCAACTTCAACCCTAAGCTGGTGGGCAAGGTCACTGTCCACTTCGTCATCGGAAGAAAAGGCGAAGTCTTGAGTAGCCGCGCCACGGAAGACACGATGAAAAACGAGTCCGTGAGGTCCTGCATCCTGGCGGAAGTGGGCTCTTGGACGTTTCCGACCCCAGAGGGCGGCACCCTCGTTAACGTGGATTATCCGTTCGTATTCGAATCCAGCGCCAAAGGCCCATAACCGCTTATTTTTTTACGCTGACCGGCTTTGTGCTGGACGCTGGGGAGCGAACGCCCGGGGCGGCGGCGGGTTGTTCCAAGTAATTGGTGCGCACGGACTCTTCGTTGCTCTTGCCGTTGGAGAGGAATAAGTCGACCACGGGAATGGAGCCGATCATGTGGAAGGTCATGGTCTTCGGTGTTTCCTCGTTGTCGAGCTTATCCACGCTTTTGTAGCTGATCTTGTAAACCCTGTGCTCGCTGCCCAGGGTGATGGGCCCCTGATAGGGCGTGAAGTTGGCGTCGTTGATGCTGACCAAGGTCTGCTTCACGCCCACGGGGCTGTTGCCCACGTTGAAGGTGATGACGTTGGGAGCTGGTGAATAAGTGACGCCGTCCCGCACAACCAAGGGTTGGGCCGTGGCGATGGTGGACTCAGGCGCCGTCTCCATGATGTTGACGGTAAAGGTGCGCGTGGGTTCCATGTTGCTGGCGCGGTCCACGGAGCGGTAGCTCACGGTGTGGAAGCCCGCGGTGGCGAAGCGAATGGGCTCGATGTAAGCCCTGAACTCCGCGTCAGCGTCGGCTTTATATTCGATGCGATCAAGGCCCACCACGTTGTCATGGGCCTCAAGCCTCAGCTGAAAATCGCTTTTGGCGTAGTTGATGCCGCCCGTGTTGACTACGCGGCCCGACGGCTGGGCAGTGGTTCGCGGCGGGACCGACACGGTGTAAAGCGAGAATATTTTGGTGTCCTCTTTGTTGCCCACGTTATCGACGGCGTAATAGCCGATGGTGTGGGGGCCCTCCTGCAGGAAGTAGATGGGCTTGAGGTAAGACTGCGCTTTGCCGTCGACGACGGCCCAAACCTGCTTGACCTTGGATGTATCGTCTTTGGACTCGATGGCGAAAGCCACGGAATCGCTTACGTAATTTTTGCCATTGATGAGGGCGGGTTTCGCCGCGCCTACAAGCTTCAGTTCGGAGTTGGGCGTTGAGCCGTCGACGGTGACCAGGAGCTGCTTTGCCAGTTCGGCATTGCCGACGCGGTCCGAGGAGCGGTAATAAATGGTTTGCTTCCCCGCCGTCTCAAAAGCGATGGGTTTGCCGTAGGGGACAAAGGTGACGCCATCGGTGGAGTATTCAATGCTCGCCACGCCGGAGAGATTGTCCTGGGAGACCAAGCTCACGGATGACTTGAGGCCGACGAAGATGCCGCCTTCGTCTTTGAAAAACTTGTCGTCGGAAAATTTTGCCTCCGTGGTGGGAGCGGTCAAGTCCACGAAGACCTCGACAAACTGCACCGGGGACCAGTTGTTCACCGGGTTCACCGCACGGAACTTGAGGGCGTGCTTGCCCTCCTCCTTGAACTCCACGGCTTCGCCATAGGCCCGGTAGTCGCCGCCGTCCACGCTGATCTCGATGCGATCGATGAGGCTGCTGTTTTCGCCCTGTTTCAGCATGAATTTAGAGCTTCCCCCGATGAAGTATTTCTTCGTTTGGGGGTCGAAAACCATGGATAGGCCCTTGCCCTGGTCGCCAGCGATCCCGCGGCTTCCAGAGAGGAGAAGAAGAATAGTCAATGCCGATGAGAGGCGCACTATGGGTTTCATACCAATGACATCGGCAGAACTAGGCAGAAACTTGAGCCCCTTCCATGTTGCAAAAACACAATGTAATATATTGATATTATTACAACGGGGGGGCTCCAACGTGTCCTTGATTCAAGCGTTCCATGAAGGCGGCATCATGATGTATCCCATCCTGCTGCTCGGTATTAGCGGCTTGGCCATCGTCGCCGATCGGGTGCAGGTCCTCTATTTCAAATCCAATATAAATAAAGAGCATTTTTTCAAAAGCCTCACGGCTCACCTGCTCAAGGGCGATCTGGAGGGCATGATCCTGGTGTGCGACCAGAACCCGGCGCCGCTGTCGAAGGTGGTGAAGACCTGCTTGATTCGCGTCATCAACAAGGGCAAGGACTCTGATATCCAGGCGGCCCTTGATGAGGGCGCCATGACGGAGGTGCCCCACCTCGAGAAGCGCATCGGGTTCCTGGCTGTCATCGGCAACGTCGCCACGCTTGTGGGGCTGCTTGGCACCATCACGGGGCTGATCCAGAGTTTCGCCGCCGTGGCCAATGCCGATGCCGCCACCAAGGCGGCGGAGCTGACCAAGGGCATCTCCGAAGCCATGAACTGCACTGCTTTCGGTCTGATCGTAGCCGTGCCGGCGGTGATCATCTACTCCGTATTGCAAAACAGGGCGCAGCATTTGATCGATGACATCAATGAGATCAGTATCCGCACCTTCAACTTCATCCTAGCGAACCGCGAACGCTTCGGCATACCCGAAAAGGATTGATCCATGGCTGGCATTTCAACGGAGCATGGCGGAAACAAGCTCGATGTCGAGCTGAACCTCGTGCCATTCATCGACCTCTTGAGTACGCTGGTGCTCTTTCTGTTGGTGACCGCGGTGTGGCTCCAAGTGGCCGCCATCCCGGCCTCCGTGGATTCCAAGGGCAAGAGCGCTGCCTCCTTGGCGGAGCAAAAGAAGCTCACCATCCACGTCACGGGCAAGGGCTACCGCCTCTCGTGGCCGGGGCCCTTGGCGAGCCGTGGGCTGCCCCAAGGGTTGGGCCGCGAGCCCGAGAAGCTCACCGCACTTCTGAAAAGAGCCTTGAAGGTCGGCAGCGATGCCACCAAAGCCCCGCTCATCGCGGTTTCGGCGGATGATGACGTGCCCTACGGCGCGGTCATCCAGGCCGTTGACGCAGCCAAATCCGCGGGCCTTCCCTCTGTGGCCTTAAGTACGGACTGAGACATGCCCCTAACGCGCGCAAGACTCCGCATCAGCGACTATAACGACAACCGCAAGGCGAGGCTCAAGAGCCAGGAGCGGCGGATCATCATGGTATCGCTGTCGTTGACCTCCATGGTGGATATGTTCGCCATTCTGGTGATTTTCCTCTTGAGCAACGCCACCACCGTCGCCCAGTGGGTCGAGGTCTCCCATGGCATCGATCTCCCGAAGGCCAAGTTCGCCGATCCGCCCGCCAGGGCTGCCAGCATCTCAATCTCGAAAGATGCCGTCTACGGCGACTCCAAGATGCTGACGCCTTTGTCGCGCCCGGACACAGTGGCGGGGGCCGTGAAGGGCTGGCTCGCTAAGCAGCCCAAACACAAAAGCTCGGCCTACGTCAATATCGTCGCTGACCAGAGGGTGCCCTACGGGGCCGTTAAGCGGGTGATCGCGGCCTGCCAAGACGCGGGATTTAAGAACGTCAATCTCGCCGTGCAGCCTAAAAATTAATCTAAATGCGTTTAGGGCCTTCCTTGCATTGAGTCGCTCCACACGTTAGACGGGGTGGATGAGGCAATGGAACGGCTACACTCTTGAAAAAGAAGTAGGTCGGGGCGCGACGGCCCAGGTTTTCGCCGCTCGCCGTAGCGTGGAAGGGGGGCCCATGGTGGCCCTCAAGGTGTTTCACCCCGCTTATTGGGACCAAGAGTCTTCGAAGAAACGCATTATGGGAGAATTCAAGGCCATATCGTCGTTGCAGCATGAGAACATCGCCAAGTTCATCGAGGCTCACTGGGATCTGGATCCCCCAGCCGTGGCCCTTGAGTACGTTGACGGTTATTCCCTGGAAGAGCTTCAGCCTCGTTTGCCGTTTGTTTTGCCGGAGCTGGCGGCGGTGATCATGATCCCGGTTTTGCGGGCTCTGCACTACGCCCATGAAAGTGGCGTCATTCACCGCGATTTGAAGCCCGCCAACATCCTCGCGGGCCATAATGGCCGGGTTGTCGTCACCGATTTCGGCTTGGCAAAGATCGTGGATTATTCGCGCATGACCATGTCTGGCACGCTTCTGGGGTCCCCGGACTACATGTCGCCGGAGCAAGCCGCGGGGGATACGGTGACTGCGCGTTCGGATGTCTTTTCCGCGGGGGCCGTTCTCTATTTCCTTCTCACGGGCACGCGCCCCTTCGGGCGGCACACGCCGCTCGCGACTCTGTCGTCCGTCCTTAAATGCGAACATGAGCCCGTAGAGAGGCGTAATCCCAAGATCTCCGCAGAGCTGGCGGCGCTGGTGGCCCGGGCCTTGGATCGCAGTCCAGGCAAGCGTTTTGATACGGCTGCTGATTTCGCCGATGCCCTCGAGCAGTACCTGATCTCCGTGGACTTGGGGGCGGACGCCTTTTCTCTGTCTCATTGGCTTGCGACCCCAGCGGATTCCACCGCGGAAGCCCTGCGCCGCATTGAAAACGCCCTTGTGAGGCGAGCGGAGGAGGCTTTGGCAAACGGCGAGACTGCCGTCACGGCGGCATTGATCCGTGATCTGGGTGCTCGAGCACCGGAGAGTGCCGGCTATGGGCGCCTCAAAGAAGTGTATGGCGCGTCACAGAATAAAAAACGCACAGTAAAAAATGGTGCATTGGTGCTGCTGTCCCTTCTCTGCGTCGGCGGCGGGCTTGCGGCGTATCAACTCTGGCCTGAGAAACAAAGCGAACCGGCCCCGGTGGCAGTTCTCGAGGCTCCGATTGCGCCACCGCACGACGTGCCCGAAGCTGTTTCCGCAGTAGTGAAAGAAAAAAGCCCAGCCATCGAAAAGGGTCTGGTTGTGCTCGACGTGCCTGATATGGTGCGCGTCTTTTGGGATAACAAGCGCATTAAGAATAAAGGTCGCTACAGAAAGGCCGTGGGCCGTCATCGGCTGCGCTTTGAAGTCGATGGTCGCGAACCCGCGGAGCATACGGTCATGGTTAGCACCGCTGAGCCCACAGAGATTCGGGTGAGATAGCCTATGCCGAAGCTGATTCTATCCACCGGCGAAACCATTGAATCAAACCAGGGGCTCATTACCATCGGTACGGATGAGGTCCATGATTTGAGAGTGGTGTCCGAAGTTTCCGGCCTCGTTGCCTCGCTCATCTCTCGTCCCGGTCGTTACGAGGTCCTCGCCAGTCGGACCATGCTGAAAGTCAATGGTCAGCCCGTGGGGCGATCCCGAGAGCTCAAGCATTTCGATCGCATTGAGTGGGGATCGAGGCCCGATCAGGCGGTCCTCTATTTAGCCGACGGCGTTATGATGGAGGTCGCTGCTGAAAAGAACGGTGCGGCGGTGCTGGGTACTTACGCGCAGCTTTTTCAAGCCATGGCGGAGAGGCTTGAAGCGGACGACACATCCCCCGCGGTTTTTGCGCCGTTCATGGATCGCTTGCTCACGGTATGCAAAGCCGAGGTCGGCCATCTTGTGATGGAGGCTAGCGCTGACGGCGGTTGGGAACTTCTGTGCATGCGACTCAATGCGGCTAGGGCCATGCCCTTGGACCGCTTCGAAGCGGAAGCAAGTCGCTCTGAGCTCTTCAGTCACACGGTTCTTCAAGAGGCCATCAAAAAACGCGCCATTGTGTACATCGGGAGCATCGTGGGCCACGCCTGGTCCACCGCGGCATCCGTGGTGGCCGCCCGCATTCAATCAGCTGCCTGCATTCCCCTCTGTGTGGGCTCCGATGTTCTGGGCGCCATTTACCTCGTGAATCGTACCCCAGGTCGTCCCATCAGCCAGGCGGGCCTTGAAGAGGCCCAGCTTTTTGCAACCCAAGCTGCGCTTCTCTTGTCGTTGCGCTCTCGGCGCCTTGGTGAAAGGAAGCCCAAGGGCATCGCTTCAAATCAAGGTTTCGTTGTGGGCGAATCCCTGGCCATGAATGACTTGGTTCGCAAAATCACCAAGCTTGCGCCCACGCCGCTGAGCGTGCTCATCACTGGCGAGACGGGCACGGGCAAAGAGCGTGTCGCACAAGAACTGCATCGATTGAGCCCTCGTTCAGATGCTTCCTTTGTGGCGGTCAACTGCGCGGCCATTCCCGCGACGCTTCTTGAATCCACGCTCTTTGGGTACGAAAAAGGCGCTTTCACCGGCGCTACCAAAAATCAGCCAGGCAAGATCATGGGTGCCCAGGGTGGCACGCTTTTTTTAGATGAGATTGGTGATCTTGCCCCGGAGCTTCAGGCCAAGCTCTTGCGTGTGCTGCAAGAGAAGGCAGTGGAGCCCGTAGGCTCCCATAAGGCGATACCCGTGGATTTCCGCCTAGTAGCGGCGACCCATGTGAATCTTGAGAAAGCAGTGGCGGAGGGGCGCTTCAGGCAGGATCTCTATTACAGGCTCACCGGGGCAGTGTTGCGCATCCCGCCCTTGCGTGAGCGGAGAGAAGATCTCTTGCGGTTAGCGCACCATTTTCTCAAGTGTGAGAACCCCAAAGCTGTCTTGTCGAAAGATGCGGAAGAAAAACTTCGAGCCCATCAGTGGCCCGGCAATGTGCGTGAGCTGGAACAGGTCGTGGTGCGGGCTGTTCATATGGCGGAACAGAGCACGATCCGTGGTGCTGACATTGAGATTATTGCCGTTCCCAGCGCTGGGCTCAGTGAGTCAGACGCGACGTCCACAGGCGTCCCTTCTGACTTGGGGGTGGCCCAGGCTCACTTCACCCGGACCTTGGTGGAAAAAACATTGGCCCAGAGCATGGGTAATCGTGGTCAGGCAGCCCAGCGCCTGGGCATTTCTGAACGAACTTTGTATCGTATCCTCGCCCAGGGGACTGACGATTTTGGCAGAACTCTATGACACAAACGGCAGATGACGGTCGGGGGACTCCCCCGTGTGACTCAGTAGTTTCAATGGGTTATGCCTTTGGCCTGACTCCTGCTTTGATGTGGTTCCATAAGGGAGATACCTCGATGTCAATCGTCATGATTCCACGCCACTTTCGCAGTTCATTATTTTTCACCAGCATTGTGTTGTTTGCAGTTCTTTCGGCCTTCATTTCCACGGCCTGGGCCGCGCAGTACAATTTTTACCTCAACAACTCAGAGCAAGGCGATAACAGCACGTCCACCCCGTCGTTGGTGGTGACAAGCGACGGCAAGGTTAAGTCAGAGGGTGCTCAGGAGACCATCATCAATGGCAAAGGTGATGCTTCCGCATTGACGCCTTCTGCTCAAAGCCTCGCGCAAGCGGATGCGGCCTCGAAGGACGAAAAGAAATTTCGTCGCTGGAGACTAGGGTTCTCCTACGGCTCAGTCTTTGATGAGCAATATTGGGGCACTTATGCCATGGAAAGCAACGCTACACACAAGCGAGATGGGTTCGGAATGCCTGAGATGGAAGGTGGTGGCGTTGGACTTGTGAGTCTTGGCTTCGCCTTTCTGAAAGACTTCGGCGTGAATTTGTATTTCGGCGGCTCTTTGAGGAAAGAGATTCCGGGACTTCTAGCCGGCAGTGAATTTGAATTCACGCCGCTCCACATCACCTTGTTGGGTAAAGAAGACTTCTTGAGTCTGGGCGCCGTCGCTGGTGCCATGGCGTTGCCCATCGGCGTAAACATTAGTGGGGCCAGAAAGAGTCCTTTGCTGCGGCCATATTTAGGCGCACGGGTGAGCATGAAATTCAGTGAGCAATACGGTCTTACGGCCTCATACCGCAAAGGCGTAGGCACGCCATTTAGCGGCATGTGGGAAGCGGGCTTGGCTCTGTATCTATGATGGGTCTTGTATTAGCTTTTTTGCTGTTTCTCGTTCCCAGTGAGGGCAGAACCGCCACATACAATTTCTTTTTGAATAACACCAAGCAAGGGGATGCCAGCGAGGCAAAGCCCTCTCTTTCGGTGGTGGACACAAAGAAGACGGACGTGCCCGCAACGGCTACAAGTGAGCGCTCAGTGGTCGAGGCGGGCCCCCGTCTCCAGCGGTTCCGGTTTGGTGTGGGGTACGGTCATCTCAGGAACTACACGGGAGAGAAGGCATTTCCCGACCCGCGGAGATCAAAGGGCGCCGTTATGCTACAGGGCAGTGTCGCCATCTGGAAAGAGCTCGCGATCAGCGGCTTCTTCGGCTTTCCATCAAAGGATGAGCAGAAAAATTTCGACTTTTACCAGGATGCCTACCCGGATGATCAGGCTCGCGACCGCGCCATGGCCCGGGACCGCAGCGGCGACTTCTGGGGCATTGAGGCACGGCTGACACCCGTAAATGCGGATGTGTTTGGGCGTAAGGATGCACTTACCCTGAGCATGCTTGCCGGTGTTACGAACGCAAAAACGGTCAGCGCCTATGCTCATCTGGTGCCCCATGGGGGGGTGAGCTTGGGGTGGCAGTTTTTAAATAATTTTTCTTTGGTCACCACGGTCCGGGGTAAGCCGGGGGTGAATAACTTCATGCTCGTGGATGCCGGTATTCTGGCTGTATTGTGAGTGACGGCCCTCAGGGCCCGCTCAGCGCACTAAAAGCGCACCTTCACATCCACGCTGTTGGTGCTGTCCTTCAGGGTGCCTCTCACGTTAGGTAGAGCGGAGTCAGAGCGATAGGGCTGGGGGTCGATATTCTCTGCTTGATTGGAGAGCATCTGCTTCGGGATGCTGCTCTTCATTCGTACTTTGATCTTGGGTTCTTTCTTGGGTGCCTTGGAGTAATCGGGTTTCGTCACAGACCACAATTGATCCGGTTGCTGGGGTAGCCTGAGATCGACCTTCTTCTCGACGCGAGCATCAGCATTGGTGATGATAAAAATAAAGAAGCAAAGAAAATGCACAGTCATCTCCCTGCGGGGGGTAGGGGACTCAGGTAGTCCGACCCTTCTTTGAGAGCGGCGAGTTGGGCTTTCTCCCAGCTCTTCGCGGAGAGCGTAAAGTGATAGAGGCCGAAATACCAGCAGGCCAAGAAGCCACGCCATCCGTCGAGAAAGCCCAGCTTCCAGAAGTAGTGCTTGAGAAAAAACAGCTTGAAGCGCAGCAACGCGCTCCAGGTGGCGGCGCGTCCAGGCGTGGCATCGAGCTCCGTGTATTGGTTGGTCTTCAAAAACCATTCGGAGAGTCCGTTGACGTTGTAGTGACGATAGGACTGAAAAAGACGCGCCACTTCGCCGCTCTTCACGGTGACGCCGCGGTGATAACCGCTCTCACAGGGGTAAAGCCATAGGCCTTGGCGTACGAGACGGATCTCGGCGTGGCGGCGATTGTAGATGCCGTGTTTCAGTGGTCCGCCAAGAAAATAAAGATCATTGGGGATGCGGGCGCCATTCACGTGGGCGGGCGGGGCCGCGAGAAAGGCTTTGAGTTCTTCGACGAGGGCAGGGGTAGGCCGCTCATCGGTGTCGATATACAGCACCCATTGGCCCGTGGCGCGCTCCATGGCGAGCTTACGATTCAAGTCGAAGTTGCCACCAGGCGGGTTACCGCTCCACACCTTGGCCCCCAGCCGCGTCGCCCGATCCGCGGTGGCATCAGTGCTCATTTGGTCCGCCACGATGACTTCATGGGCCCAGAGCCAGGGCTTCACGGTGCCCTCGATGCGATCTTCGCAGTTGCGAGCGGCAATGACGACAGAGAGGGTTTCGGATGCCACGGATAGGCCCTTAGCCGAAGAGTTCAGCGAGTTTGGCGTCAAGGTCCGCTAGCTTCACGTCCTGGCGTTCACCGGTCATGCGGTTCTTGAACTCCACGGCGCCTTCGGCAAGTTTCTTGCCGATGATGAGGTGGTACGGCGCACCCGTGAGGTCGGCGTCTTTCATTTTCACGCCGGGGCCCAAGTCGCGATCATCCACCGCAACATAGGCACGGGCCTTGCGACCCGCGGCGATGCAAGTGTCGACGATTTTTTTCGCTTCGCCCTCAAGAGCCATCAACGGAATCACATGCAGGTCGATGGGGGCGATGGACCGGGGGAACTTGATGCCGTCCTTGTCGTGATTCTGTTCGATACATGCGGCGATGACCCGCGTCACGCCAATGCCGTAGCAGCCCATGATGGGTGAGGCGGATTTGCCGTCGGCGGCAAGATAATTCAAGTTCATGGATTTCGAATATTTATCACCGAGTTTGAAAATGTGGCCCACTTCGATGCCACGAGAGCTCTTGAGCTTGCCCTTACCGCAGCGGGGGCAGCCGTCTTTTTCCCGGGCCACGGCCACATCCACGCGGTTGGTCACGTCCAGGTCGCGGCCCATGGTGACGTCCTTGATGTGGTAGTCGTTTTTACCGGCGCCAGCCACATAAGAAAAGCCGGGGATCAGGGAGCCGTCCACCACCCAGGTGAGGCCCTTCATGGTCACGGGATTGTAGGTGCCCGCCTCCGCGCCGTGCTTGGCCCTCACTTCGTCGTCCTTGGCGGGTTCCAGGCTGGCCCAGCCGAACTTGGCGGCGAGCTTGGTGGTGGAGACTTCGAGGTCACCGCGGATGGCCACGCCCAGCATTTCGCCGGTGAAGGGGTTGGAGTAGAGCATGGCTTTGAGGGTGCGGGATGCGGGGATGCCCAGGAATTTCGCCACTTCCGGGATGGTCCTGCAGTTCGGGGTCGAAATATCGCTCATGGCAGGTGCAGGCGCCGCGGGGGGCGTCTTTGCCGTTTCAAGAGCGCGCTCGGCACGCTCCACGTTTGCCGCGTAGTTGCAGGAGTCGCACCAGAGCAGCAGGTCTTCACCGGACTCGGCAAGCACATGAAATTCGTGGCTATCGCGCCCCCCAATGGCGCCCGTGTCCGCCTCAACGGCGCGATATTTGAGCTGCAGGCGGTCAAACAGGCGGCAGTAGGCATCATGGATTTCTTTGTAGTGGCGATCGAGGTCATCAAAGTCCGTATGGAAGCTGTAACCATCCAGCATGATGAATTCCCGGGCGCGCATGACGCCAAAACGCGGGCGAATCTCATCGCGGAACTTGGTTTGCACTTGGTACAGGGTGAAAGGCAGTTGTCGGTAGGAAGAAAGCAGGTAGCGCGCCAGGTCCGTGACCACTTCTTCGTGCGTGGGCCCTATGCAGTAGTCCATGCCCTTGCGGTCCTTGAGGCGCAGCAGCTGATCGCCGAACTTGTCCCAGCGCCCGGTTTCTTTCCAAAGCTCGGAGGGGATCACCATGGGCATGAGGCATTCTTCCCAACCTATGTCATCGAAGATGTCGCGGATGTGGTTGGTGACCTTCTGGATGGCCCGATTCATGAGGGGGGTATAAGAGAAAATCCCAGGAGCGTGTTTTTTCAGGAAACCAGCCCGCATCATGAGCTGATTGGAGATGGTTTCAGCGTCCGATGGCGCGTCACGAAACGTCTTGTAATAGGACTTGGAAATATACGGATTCATAAGAATCTTCTAACAGAACTGATCCAAAGGCCCAACAGGATGTATCGAAGGCAATGGATGGCGAAGGTGGCCGGAAAGGACTGGGTATATTGCTGCGCCGTCAGTCCCGCCGCCGCAACAACGAAGAGGCCGATGACCGTGATGGCATAGAAGGCGATGGCTTGCCGCGGGGCCCTTTCCACGAAACGAGGGGATCCCAATCGCGCCACCGGGCTGGCGCTGAGGCCCGCGAGTACACCCACGGTAATTGCCGCAAGGGCCACAACATCAGAGTGGGGGCTGAACCAGAGGGCTGGAATGAAGAGCCACGCCGCGAGGGTCCACCAGAGGATGGGGGAATTGCCCAACACACGCTCCAGGTCGCGCCGCAACCAAAACCAAAGACCCAAGAGCGCCGCGGCCACGGCCCAACCCGCAAAGACATCCTGGGGGAAGTGAACCCCTAGAAACACGCGGCTCAACCCCACGAGCAGCGCAAAGGTGACGGCCACGGGCCAGAGGTGCTTTTTTGGGAATTCCAGGGCCATGAGCCCCCAAAAAAACAATGAAGACTGGGCATGGCCGCTGGGCAGGCCAAAGCCATAGGCGGGGGCCAGCTGCAGGGCCGGGTCGAGCAGGAATGGTCGCGGTTGCTGTAGGGCGGCCTTCAGCAACTGATTGACCAGAAGAGCGAAGAGAAAGAGCAGAGTGGTGCGGGGGCCCCGGGCCCCGTGGCGAGGTAGCCAAAGCCAGGCGAAAAAGAGGAAGAAAATGGGTTCTTCAGACAGCGCCGAGAAGAGGATGAACAGCCAGCGCACGGGTTTGTTGCTGGGATTTTCAGGTTCCTCCGGCGCGGGAAGCAAAGCGTGTTGCACCCGCTGCACTGCGCCTAAGCCCCAGGCCAGCGCCTTCGTCGGTGGTTCTGGCGTTACAAGGCTTTCTCGAATGAGTTGAGCAGAGCCGGTGCCTTGTTCCGCCGTAAGGCGTTCCACCAGTTCTCGTTGCCGGGGGAAGCGCCAGTCCTTGATGGGGAGGGCTTTGGGGTCCAATAAGGCGATGCGAGTGATCTCCGTGTACGCGGAAGGGGGTGGTGGGAGCTGTCCCTTGTGGGTGATAAGTTCCTGTTTTGGTGTGCAGCGATAGAGGAAGAAGCGTCCTTCACCATTGTCCAGCGTTTCCCACGCATTGACCTCGATGCCTGTTTCCTCCAACGTTTCGCGAACCGCGGTCTGTGCCGCCGTTTCACCGCTTTCGGCGCCTCCCCCGGGTAGGCTCCAGCGTTTGCTCCAGACGTCTCGCACGAAGAGGGCGCGGCCCTGGCCCGTGATGAGGCAGCCGGCATTGCCTCGGGGTCCGTCAGGCAAAAGCTCGGTGGGTGGCCGCGCCGCTTGGGCAGGGTCTAGGCTAAAGAGCAGCGCGAGAACGAGCGGGAGAGCGTGTGCGTACATGCTCCAGTGTTTTGTCCTGGTCGTGTCCGTTTTGCAAAAGGGATTTGAGGTGAGGGAAGGTGCCCGTCCACGATGGGGCGAGGGTGCCGTTGAGTTCCGTCACCTCCGGGCGTTGCGCCACGATGTAGGTGCGGATGCCCACTTTGGTGGCAGGGAGATCCATCTTCATGTCATTGCCCACGAGCAGGCACTCCCGGGGGCTAAGGCCATTGATCTCGAGAATTTCGCGATAATAGATCGCCTCCGGCTTGCAGGCACTCATGGCCCGCATGTGAGTGATCATACGAAACACGCCGGGTTCGATGCCCCCCCAAGAGGCGCGGAGTTTGATGACTTCCTCAGGCCACACGGGGTTGGTGGCGAGGATGAGGGGGTAGTGGCCCGCGGCCCACTGGATGAAGTCCTGGGCGCCGGGCATGGGGTAGAAGTGGCGCTGGAGGCGGGGGAAAATCTCCATGACTCCTTCTTTGAGGATTTTGCGTGCTTCCGCGGGGCTCATACCCAGCTTGCGCGAGGCCAACTCCACGATGCGGTCATCATTTTTGAGGCCGTTGGGGGGGCGTTTGTATTCTTTGTTAATGGAGAGCAGCGTGGAGAGCGTGGGCCAGGCGGGCGCATGCTTTCGCAACTCCGTATAGGAGTGGCGCATGAAATCGATGGCCATGCCGAAGGTGCGGTTGCCGACGAGCGTGCCGTCGAGATCTACGAGAAGCGTGGTGATTCCTGAAGTACCGTCCATGGTGCTTGTGTCTCCGAAATCGATGCTAGGCCGTGGCTACGCGCAATGCAATGCAGGCAACCTCGTCAAGGGCTCTTTTTCTTTTGAGCCCCCACCAATTTGCCGGAGCACGATAAAGAATTGGTCAAGATCTTGTGCGAGTTTCAAGGGCCGCGTCCAGGTGAGGCCGTAGCCCACCGCGGCAAGTCCCAGCCATTGTTTCAATTTTTTGAGTTGAGACCCAGGCGGTAGGCCATGGCGCACGGCGGTGGCGCAGTAATCGAGGAATAATGGCTCGAAAGACTCCGGCGTGGGCAGCGCCGCTTGACCGCCCCGTGCGTGTAACCCCAGTTCCGCGGCCATGGCATGGACCATGAGCGGGTTGCCCATGGCGGAGCGCCCTAGCATGAAATGCTCACAGCCCGTAATGTCACGACAACGCCTGAGGTCGTCCAAGGTCCATAGATCGCCATTGGCCACCACGGGGATACCTAGCTCACGGCGCACGATGCCCATGGGTTCCCAGATCGCGGGGGGGCGATAGCCCTGTTCTTTGGTGCGCCCATGAATGGTGATCCAACTTGCACCGCCGCGGGCGGCACGGCGGGCATTCTCATAAATAGCATCAGTGTTGTCCCAGCCCAGGCGCAGCTTAGCGGAAACAGGCAGGTGGGCGGGCACGGCGGCGCGCACGGCGGAGACGATTTTTTCGATGCGCTCAGGGTGTTTCAGCAGCGCGGCGCCACCATCATGGCGGTTCACCGTGGGTGCGGGGCAGCCAAAGTTGAGATCAATGCCTTGGGCGCCGGCGAGCACTGCATTTTGCGCGGCCTGGGCCAGGTTCTCGACATCGCCGCCCAAAAACTGCACTTGCACCGGGCAGCCGACGGGAGTGCGGGCGCCCACGGCGAGCTCAGGGACTACGCTTTTCAGCGTATTCACCTTGGGCACGCTCACCGAGATGCGGATGAACTCTGTCACGCAGTGAGTGTAAGGCGCGTGGCGCGTGAGCACATCCCGCATGATCACATCGGTGACCCCCTCCATGGGAGCGAGCACCAATGCGGGACTGCCGTTGCGCAAGGGATAGGTCACGACGATTTCAATGCAGCCTTGAAGGCGCTCTCCACGACGTAGCGCAGTTCGTTGAGCTCGCCGACTGTTTGGGCTTCAAAGCGCATGACCACCACAGGTTGGGTGTTCGATGCACGCAGAAGGCCCCAGCCGCGATCCGTTTCGATGCGTACGCCATCAATATCAATGACCTTGAAGCGGCGAGCGAGCTCGGTTTTTACCCGCTCGACCACTTTGAACTTCACATCGTCGGGGCAGTCCACCCGCAGCTCCGGCGTGTTCACAGTGGGGGGCAGGTCCGCGAGCAGCGTGGAAAAGGGCTCGTTGGTGCCGGCTGCGATCTCAAGCAGGCGGGCTGCCGCGTAGATGGCATCGTCGTAGCCGAAGTAGCGGTCTTTGAAAAAGATGTGACCGCTCATTTCGCCAGCGAGCTCAGCATTCTCCTCTTTCATTTTAGATTTAATGAGGGAGTGGCCCGTTTTCCACATGATGGGCTTGCCGCCACGCTTTTCGATGTCTTGGAACATGCGATTGGAGCACTTCACTTCGCCGATGATTTTGGCGCCAGGTTTGCGGGTAAGGATTTCCCGGGCGTAGAGGATCATCAGCTCGTCACCGAAAATGGTGTGACCCTTCTCGTCCACGGCGCCGATGCGGTCAGCGTCACCGTCGAAAGCGATGCCCAGATCGGCTCTGTGCTCGGCCACCGCGGCCTTGAGGTCAACGAGGTTTTCCTCCACGGTGGGATCCGGGTGGTGATTGGGGAAGCTGCCATCAATGTCGCAAAAGAGTTCAATGACTTCGCAGCCCAGCTCCCGCAGCAGCTTGGGGGCCACGAGGCCGCCCACAGCGTTACCGGAGTCGATGACCACCTTTACCTTGCGGGGAATCTTGATGATGCTCAGTACATGGCGGTGGTAGTCCGCGACGACGGGCTTGGTCTCTGTTTGTCCACGGGAGGCCGTGGGCTTCAGGGTTTCGCCGGCGGCGAGGATGTGTTTCAGCTCCTGGACCTGGCTGCCATGCAGCGTGCTTTGGCCGAGGCAGATTTTGAAGCCGTTGTACTCCGGCGGGTTGTGGCTGCCGGTGATGCACACGGCACCATCCACTTCGTAATAAAAGGTAGAAAAATAAACGAGAGGAGTGGGCACCACGCCCAAGTCCACCACATCGAAACCACGGTCCAGCAAGGCTTTGCAAAAGAGGGGTGCCATCTCCGTGCCGGACGGGCGCACGTCCCGGCCCACGGCGATCTTGAAACGCGTGCGGCCATGGCCCGGGGTTTTCAGTTGGCGGGTTACGAAGGCGGCGAAGCTCGCCGCCAGGTCGCCAGCGAAAGCCGTATCGTAGTCTTTACCCACGATGCCGCGGACATCGTATTCCCTGAAGATTGTGTCTTTATGCATACGGGTTCCCATATTACATTCAGCCGACGAAAACCGCTTTATTGTTGAGATGACCACCCCCAGTGACTCTGCTAGAGATAGGGATGTCCCCTCATTTGGGAGGTTCCATGCACACACGCCTTGTCGTGACGTCCGCCTTGCCCTATGCCAACGGCCCGCTGCACTTTGGTCACCTCGCCGGCGCGTACCTGCCGGCTGACATTTACACCCGTTACCGCCGCCTGCGGGGTACTGAAGTGGTCCATGTCTGCGGCTCGGATGAGCACGGCGTCGCCATCATGCTCAACGCCGAGAAGCAGGGCATCCCGTACAAAGAGTATGTGGACCGCTATCATGCCGAGCACGCGGCGCTCTTTAAGTCCTATGGCGTGGAGTTTTCCATCTTCGGCCGCACAAGCAGCGACGGTCATGCAAAAAATTCCCAAGCATTTTTCACGGAGCTGAAAAAGAAGGGGCATATCGAGGCTGGCGAAGAAGAGCAGCCATACTGCAAAAATTGCGAACGCTTTTTGCCAGACCGCTACCTGGGCGGCATCCATGCCAAGTGCGGGTACAAAGACGCCCGGGGAGATGAGTGCCCCAGCTGTGGTGCTTGGCTTTCCCTCGGTGATCTCACGGATCTTTTCTGCCGCATCTGCAAGGATAAGCAGGTCGAGATCAGGGTCGAACGCCAGTATTTTTTGCTCCTCGACCACTTTGCCGGCGAGCTCAAGCGCTGGCTCTCCACCCGCACGGACTGGAAGACCAACATCACCGAGTATGCCCTTTCCCTCATCGATAAGGGCCTCCCCAAGCGAGCCATCACTCGCAACTTGGATTGGGGTATCCCCGTGCCCGGCGAAGATACGAGCAAGAAGCTCTACGTCTGGTTTGAGGCGCCCATCGGCTATTATTCCAACCTCGAAAAGTGGTGTTCAGACCACAAACAGCCATTCAATGAATGGTTCTCCCATGAGACGCCGGTGATGCATTTCATCGGCAAGGACAATATCGTTTTCCACACCATCGTGTGGCCCGCCATGCTCCTGGGCATGGGTTATGCTTTGCCCGCCAATGTGCCCGCCAACATGTACTTGCAGCTGGAGGGCCGAAAATTCTCCAAGTCCGATGGCTGGTACCTGGATGCCCAGGGTTTTGTCGCGAAATTCGGGGTTGATCGCGTGCGTTATTATCTCACGAGAATCATCCCCGAATGGAATGACACCAATTTTCAGGCGGAAGCCTTCAAGAATCTGGTGAACGGCGAACTTGTCAACAACCTGGCGAACCTGTTCAATCGTTCCCTCTCCATGCTTGAAAAGAACTTCGGCGGCGAGGTGACCGTGGTCCATGAACCATGCCCCGAGCTGGAGGCCAAGCTCACGGAGTATCAACAGCTCATGGATGAGTTCAAATTCACGGAAGCCATGAGCGTCATCCTCTCCGCCGGCACTCAGCTCAACCTGTATTTGCAGAACACGGCGCCATGGACGTTGGTTAAGAATGGAAAAATGCAAGAAGCCCGTGATGCGCTGAGTTTTGTCGCCAGTCACGGGCTGCGGATCGCTGCCATGATGGCGCCCTTCCTGCCGCACTATACAGCGAAGCTTGCGACGAAGTACGGTCTCAAAGAGGACATTTTTGCTTCGATTGCAAAGCAGCACTACACGTTGAAGGCATTGCCATCCGCTCTGCGCCTCGATGCCACCGTGGACATCAAGTTGCCCCGAGTGGAAGACGCCGATCTCACCGCGTTGCGTGCGGAGATGGAAGGCTACAAGGCGCAAGTATGAGCATGCGTCCTAAGCTCTGGATGAGTTGGAGCTCCGGCAAAGACAGCGCGTTTGCCTTGCAAGAACTCCTGAGCCCCCTGTTCTCAGGCCCGATCCCGGTGCAAGTGGGCACGCCCCTGGAGCGCGATGGTTTCGTATTTTGCGACGTAAGGGTCTGCTCATGAAGTCCTATCGCGCCCTCATCAACGGCAAGCGCCTGGCCTTCTACACCTGGGGATCAGCGAGCAAGCCCCCGTTGCTTCTCATTCACGGCTGGATGGACAGCGCCGCCTGTTTCGATGCTGTGGCTGAAAAACTTTCCAAGCGCCACCACGTGGTCGGTTTCGATCTCCACGGCTTTGGCCGATCCAACCATTCGCCGTTTCAGACCGGCTATCACTTCCATGCCCATGTCGCTGATGTGCACGCGGTGGTGGCCCACGAGCTACGGGCGGAAAAGATCACTCTTTTCGGTCATTCCATGGGTGGCAATATCGCTGCATATTACACAGGGATGTTCCCCGACAGGGTGGAGCGCCTCATCAATGTGGAGGGTTTTGGCCTACCCGATGGTGATGCCACCAGCACCGTGGAAAAATTCAGAACGTGGATTCTTGCAGTGAGTGAACAACCACGGGCTCGCGTCTATAAAACCCTCGATGATTATCTTGAGCGCTTAGCCAAGTCAGCGCCCCTTGCCGCCCCCGTGGTCCTGAAAAACCAGGCCCGCCACTTGGTGCGGCGGAAAAAAGGCGGCTACGTGCTCCGGGCCGACGTTGCCCACTTCCTGCCCGAGCCCGACGTGTATTCTGCTGCTGACTTCGACCACTATGTGAATAAAATTCGTTGTCCGGTGTTGCTCATCCATGGAGCGGAGACAGCGTATACGTGGGGCCACGAATTACTGGCCCATATGAGAAAAAATCTTCAGGGCCCAGTGCGGGTGGAAGCGATTTTTGGAGCCGGCCACATGATGCACTACGAACAGCCTGAAATGCTTGCGGAAATCGTGGGGGGCTGGCTAGTGGGTACTGCCAAGTAGCTGATTTCTGGCCGTAATTTGTACTAGCCACAGAAACCCCAAGTGTGTTATAAGGTGTCCGTCCGCGGTTCCAGGTTAGTTTCGGGCATAGTGCCCATGACACCTTGCTAGCGGCTCCCAGCCTTAAGGAGGTCTCATGGGTAAAAAGTTGTATGTCGGTAATCTCCCCTTTAACGTCGACCAGCAAAGCCTGATCGATGCATTCGCTCAAGTGGGTACGGTGGAATCTGCCACTGTGATCACGGATCGCGAAACTGGCCGTAGCAAAGGCTTCGGCTTTGTTGAAATGTCTTCTGACGCTGAAGCAGCAGAAGCAATCAACCGGTTGAACGGCACGGACTTCGGTGGCCGTTCCATCACCGTGAACGAAGCCCGCCCCATGGCTCCCCGCGAAAATAATCGCGGCGGTGGTGGCGGCGGCGGTGGTCGCGGCGGCCGCTACTAAGCGGATCAGTTTTTAGAAAAACTCTGAAGGCCGTTGATCGGGAAACCGGTCAGCGGCCTTCGCCTTTTTGGGGTACTAAAAAACTGTAAACGATCAGTCCGTGACTGCCTCGGCTGCGGCGCATGTCCTCTTTGAGTGCCTCGATGCTCCACACGGAGAAGGCAGCGGTATTGGAGTCCAGTACGATGAGAAAACGATTCCCCTGGCGGGAGCGGAAGGCTCCGATTACGGCAGCAGCGTGATCAAGGTTGAGCGCAATGGGGGATCTGACATAGGCCCCACGGTGGGGGGCTGTGGGCCCCCCCTCAAGGTTTCTGACCGTGAAACGGCCCCTCTGGAATGAAAAGCTGACGAAGGCCACAGCCCCACCCTCTACGGCTTGATACAAATGATCGAGATCCCGGAGGCGCTTGAATTCTCTCTCCTGGCTCAAGCGCAGACCGTTGCGTGAGAGGTATGTCCGGATGCGTCTGCGCCACCCGGAGCGAATGGCATCCAGGGTTTCCCCTTCACCTTCCTCGAAAATCTCCGCGACCACTGCGTCCAGGGCGGCTTCTTGGGAGTAATGGAGCTTGTCTCTCAGGGGTGACGGTGGCAGCAGTTCGCGACGCTCCAGGGCAGAAATGAGATTCACAATGGTGTGGCTCTGGCAGTCCGCCCCTTCTTGTTTTGCCGCTTCGAGGCAGAGGGGATGGGTGTTGCAGTCGATGGGGCGATCATGGGGTTCTCGCCACACGCGACCTCGTGGGGTGTTGTTATCCTCAAAGTAATAGGAATAGCTGGTGTCCACGCCAATGAGATGCGCCGCGACGTCGCCGCTGCCGGTGGGCAACAGATACTCGGCGCAGGGAGCAGCTGCCCCCGCGGTACCCCATAGCAACAGAAGTGCGGCAATGTACTTTCCCATAGCCCCCTAGAAACCCCAAAAAGGTCATAGCAAGGGGGAGATTTCATAGCCATGGGGGGCCGGAGATTTTCTTGCAGGAAGCCTATGAATCCCCTATAAGCGAACAAGCGCCCGCACCGACGCGGAACGCACCGATTTCATTCAGGAGTAGCTCAGTCGGTAGAGCAGGTGACTGTTAATCACCGGGTCGCAGGTTCGAGTCCTGCCTCCTGAGCCAGTTCAAAGTAAGAAATAAAAGGCCCCGCGGATCATATTCCGCGGGGCCTTTTGATTTTTTGCATAACTGGCAAGTTCGGGCTCTTCTTGGAGAAGCATGGCCCAAGCATCCACTGTCTATCGTTTCACCATTGATGTTTCCCATGTGGATCGTGGTTATTACGAAACCCTTGATGTGCGGACGGCGCGTCATCCCTCTGAGAACATCGACTATTTGCTCACACGGGTCATCGCGCTGGCGCTAAACAAAGAAGAGGGCTTGGAATTCTCAAAGGGCCTTTGCGAGCCTGACGAACCCGCCATCAAGCGTGTGGCCCCCGGCGGAGAGGTGCTCACTTGGATCGAGATTGGAAATCCCGCGGCCAATCGTCTTCACAAAGCATCCAAGGCTTCTCGTCGTGTGGCGGTTTACACTTATAAAGACCCTCAAAACATCCTTCGGGAATGTGAGGGCGAACGCATCCATCGGGCAGACGGCATTGAGATCACAGCCATTGATCCCCGGTTCCTCAAGGATTTGGCCGTGACTCTCGATCGAGCCAACGCATGGACACTGCTCGCCAACGACGGAGAACTCACCATCTCCGTCGGTGAAGAAAGCTTCACGACGACTTTGCAGCCCCATCGTCTGGCCGGTAGAGATCGCTAGCAGCAATCCGTCCCTCAGCCACGATTTCCTTTTCCATCTCGGCAATGGCGTGGAGCATATCCGCTCGCACTCGATCGGCGAGCATCGTGACGTCACTCTCCGTCAAGCCCGTGGTGGGATAGGGCGGTAGCGCACGCACGCGTAATTTACCCGGGATGATGCGATGTTCTTCATGGCGATAGTAAGAGCGCAGCGGCTGGCTCACGAAAGCGACAACCGGGCACTGGCAAGCGATGGCTAAATGAAATGCACCGCGCTTGAAGGGGAGTAGCGGTACTTTGCCGCGGCTCCGCGTGCCCTCGGGGAACACCCACACGGATAACTTGCGCCGGAGCATCTCGCTCCGTGCTTGGCCCAAGCTGGCCACGGCACTCTTCTTGTGTTGGCGGTTGATGAAGATATTGCCGCCCGCCCAGAAGAACACATTGAAAATGGGAATGAACCACAGCTCTTTTTTGCCGATGTATACCGTGTCCTTACGGAGCACTGTGCCATAGGTGATGAGGTCCAGGGCCGACTGGTGGTTGCAGACCATGACCAAGGGGCCATGAGACCCATGGAGGTGTTCAGCTCCCTTCAGTTCGATTTGATAGCCAAAAAGTTTCTGCAGGGGCCACGCAAACGTATATCCGAACAGAAAGTTCAGCATGGGGCGTCGTAGTAGGAGTGGTGCCAGAACCGTCATGATGAGCCCAACGATGCCAAACCAGAGCATGGCGGCGAGGTAGATTGAGCTAATTTGCAGAAACCACAGCGCTTTCATGCCAGACTCCACTTTTCAGTTTTGACTCTGCTGGACAAGGGCATTAACCTAAAACAGCAGCTATGAAATACAGGCGTTCGAACATCCTCATCAACCGCAAGTTCCAGTTTAAGTTCGCCTTTTTCGTATGTACCTGGATCTTTGTGTTGAGCATGGTCTACCCGATCATCATCTACAATTTGTTCGAGTTCTTTCTTAAATACGTACCCAGCGCCTCACCCGAGATGACCATGCGCATCCGCGATGTGCAAAGCCAGGTCATTTTTCTTTTGGCGCTGCTTCAACTCGTGTTTGTCGCCATCACATTTCTGATCAGCATATTTCTCAGCCATCGGATTGCAGGCCCTCTCTTCAAGCTGCGGAAATCCATGGAAGAAATCTCCCGTGGCAATTTCGATATGCGCATCACCTTCCGCAAGAACGACCATTTCGGGGAGTTGCAGGACACTTTCAATGAGATGGCGGAACACTTGGCCGTGAGGAAGTGGAAGTAGTTGTTATGATGCGCGCAATGATGGCCTTCGGTGCGGGGGTGCTTTTGTCCCCGGCGGTGTACGCCGGTGATGCGCCCGCCGCCTCTGTATCATCCGCCGAAGCCTTGGTGGCCAGTGAGCCAGTGCCATCGGTGTCGCCATACCTTTCCATCGAAGAGTTGGAAAAACGCCTCAAGTACCGCCCAGAGCCATTCTTCCAGTCGCTGAAAAAAGCGTGGGATGGCATTAATGCCAAGCGTTACACCCAGGCCATTTTGGCGCTGCGCCAAGCTCCGCCCAATAAAGAATTTGAAGATTACGTGCATTACCTCAAGGGCATGGCTGAGTTGGGTTTGCTGCGCACCCATGCCGCCGCGGGGCGCAGCCCGCCCGCCATTGCCGCGGGGCTTCGCGCCATCGAGCAGCTGGGTGAGACTTTGCGTCATGAGCCCTTTACCCCGCTCACGAAGCGCGCCCAGATGAACTTGGCTGAAGCTGAAATCGAGACCGCCGAGCATCTCACCGGCGCAAAACAAGCACCCAGGGCCCGGCTGCTGTTTGAGTCCGGGTTCTTGCGCCTCTCCCAGCAGGAGCTCCTGGTCCTCGTCCCCCAGAAGAGCATCATTACCTACGCTCTCATTTGCGAGAAAAAGCCAACGGAGATTTGCGGAACCTGGGTTGAGCGCCTCTCGGTTTATCTCGATAAAAGCGAGGACCTCAGAGCAGTGCGCAAGGCACTGGCCCTGAAGCCGTCGGTGCGCCCGCCCAAAAAACCCAATCGCACTTACAGCGTGGCGCTCGACCTGCAGGCCTTCAGTAAGGGTTATTTTCAGTACATCGCGGGTGATTATTATGGCGCCTACGAGGCTTGGTACGAGCTCTTGAAAGAGTACCCCAACACCAACATCAAGCTCCGCACGAAGTTTTGGATGGGTCGCGCCGCCCAGCGGACGAAGCATAACTTACAGGCGCTGACCCTCTACAAAGAAGTGATCCGAGATGCGCCGTTCTCGTATTATGCGATGCTTTCTTCCTGGTTCAGCAACATCGACGTGCTCCGCATGGTGGATGCATCGTTACCCACGGCCACGCGGGAGCCGCAGAACGCGCTGCCACAGGAGCTCATGCAGGTGCGTCGTGCTGAAGTGCTGGTGGCAAATGACCTGAGCGATCTTGCCCGCATGGAGCTGAAAGATGTGCGTATTGCTGAAGCAATGCCCAACGAATTTCTTGTTTATCTCGCCTACCTCAATCATCGCGCTCGCTCCCATCGGGTGGTGAGCGCCATCTATGGCGAGCTCTCATCCCGCGGATACACGGGGCTCTTCTCGAGTTTCGGCGAAAAGCTTCTTTTCCCCACGACCTACATCAGCGCAGTGAGCAGGGCCGCCAGTGAGCAGAAAATCGACCCCCTCATTGCCCTCTCCATCATCAAGCAGGAGTCATCCTTCGACCAAGAGGCCGTATCCCCCGCCAATGCCTATGGTCTCATGCAGATCATCCGCCCCACGGCTAAAGAGCTGGATCCACGGGTGACCGTCAGTGAGCTTCTCATGCCTGAGCGCAACATCAGGCTTGGTACCAAGTACATTGCCCAGCTCTTGAAGCGCTATAGCGGCAGCCTTGTTCACGCTCTTGCCGCCTACAATGCGGGTCCCCACAATGCGGACCGCTGGCGCCGCGACATCTCGCCGGATCTGCCCGTGGAGGAGTACATCGAACTGATCACATACAAAGAAACTCGTGAATACGTGCAGAACATCATCCGCAATCGTTACTGGTACGGCCGCATCATCAACGGCGAGCCTGTGAACGATTTGAAAAAACTGTCCACGATGTAGGTTAGGGCCCTACACGTTGAAGCGGAAGTGCATGACGTCGCCGTCTTTCACTACGTAATCCTTGCCTTCGATCTTAAGCAGGCCCTTATCCCGCAGCGCGCTTTCGGAGCCGTACTTGAAGATATCATCGCAGTGATATACTTCTGCGCGAATGAAACCCTTTTCGAAGTCCGTATGGATGACGCCGGCGGCTTCGGGGGCCTTGGCCCCTTTGCGCACGGTCCAGGCACGGGTTTCTTTTTCGCCCGCGGTGAAATACGTGAAGAGGCCCAGAAGGGTGTAGGCGGCGCGGATGACGCGGGCGAGGCCGGGCTCTTCAAGGCCCATGTCCTTCAAGAAGGCTTCGCGCTCGGTGGGGTCATCAATGCCCGCGACTTCGCTCTCAAGCTTGCCGCAAATGGCGACAACCTGGGAACCTTCATCGGCGGCGATTTTTTTCACGGTCATGTAATGGGGGTTGGACTCAGGGTTGTTGATGGTTTTTTCATCGAGGTTCGCGACGTAGAGCACTTTTTTGGCCGTGATGAAGTGGAAGTCATTGATGGAGGCTAGTTCTTCTTCGGTGAGGCCCAGGGATCGCACGGGTCTGCCGCTCTCCAGGGCGGGGCGCACGCGTTGAAGAACACCAAGGGTTGCCGCCACTTTTTTGTCGCCCTGCTTGGCGCGTTTTTCAGTGTCATTCCAGCGCTTAGTCACAGCCTCAAGGTCAGCAAGCATGAGTTCGGTGTCGATGACTTCGATGTCGCGCTGGGGGTTCACGGAGCCCTCGACGTGAACGATGTTGCCGTCCTCAAAGCAGCGCACCACGTGGGCGATGGCATTCACTTCCCGGATATGGCCGAGAAACTGGTTGCCCAGGCCCTCACCCTTGCTGGCCCCCTTCACGAGGCCTGCGATGTCCATGAACTTCATGATGGTTGGAATTTCGACTTTGGTACCCACGATCTTAGCGAGACGGGGGATGCGGGGATCAGGCACCTTCACGACGCCCTCATTGGGGTTGATGGTGCAGAAGGGGTAGTTAGCGGCCTCGGCCTGGGCGCCGGTGCCTGCGGTCAACGCATTGAAGATGGTGGATTTGCCCACGTTGGGCAGGCCGACGATGCCGCATTCAAGAGCCATTGTCTCTCCTGTTGAAAGTGTTCATGGTCCGGGCGAAAGAGCCGTTGAGGAAGGCGTCAATGGCCTCCTGGGCCCGGATCAAAATGTCTTCTAGTGAGCGCTTCTCATGGGCCGAAAACGAACTCAAGACATAATCGGCCACATCATGTTCCGCGTGCTCAGGGCGCCCGATGCCCAGGCGGACTCTGGAATACCCATTGCTACCCAAATGCTGAGTAAGGGATTTCAAACCATTGTGGCCACCATCACCGCCGCCCACTTTAAGGCGTATCTGGCCAAGAGGGAACTCCAGCTCGTCGTGGAGCGCCAGGATGTCTTCCGGCGCCACTTTGAAAAAAGATGAAAGGGACTGCACAGCCTCGCCACTCGAATTCATGAATGTCAGGGGCTTTTGAAGAAGCACATCTTCGCCTGTTTTCGTGCGCACCTTGCACCAGAGGCTTTTATGGCCTTCTTTGAGTGAAGCGCCAGCACGTGCGGCGTACATGTCGAGGGCCATGAAGCCGATGTTGTGTCGCGTATTTTCGTAGCGGGAACCCGGGTTGCCCAGGCCGACGATGAGCTTCACAGGAAGAGCGAGCTCACCGAGTCGTAATTGTGAATGCGACGGATGGCCTCAGCTAAGATGCTCGATACGCTCAAAATCACGATTTTGTCGCATTTCCGCGCTTCTGTGCCGAGGGGGATGGAATCCGTGAGGATGACCTTCTCCAGGTTGCTGTTGGCGATGCGCTCCACGGCGGGGCCACTCAGCACCGCGTGGGTGGCAAGGGCGTAAACCTTTGTGGCACCATGCTGTTTCACGGCCCCGGCGGCTTCTGTTAGCGTGCCGGCGGTGTCGATCATGTCGTCGAGGATGATGGCCACCTTGCCCTCAACGTTGCCGACGAGATTCATGGCCTTGGCCACGTTGGGGCCCGTGCGGCGTTTGTCGATCATGGCCACGGAGGCATCGAGGCGCTTGGCAAAGGCCCGGGCACGTTCCACGCCACCAGCGTCAGGGGAAACGAAGACGATGTCGCTGCATAGGGCACCGAATTGCTCTTTGATATATTCGTGTTGCACCGGCGAGGCGAAGAGGTTGTCGAAGGGGATGTTGAAGAAGCCCTGGATCTGGCCTGCGTGGAGGTCCATGGAGACCACCCGCGAGGTGCCCGCCGCGGTGAGGAGGTCGGCCACGAGCTTTGCCGTGATGGGGGTGCGGGGCGCCACCTTGCGATCCTGGCGGGCGTAGCCGTAGTAGGGGATCACCGTGGTGATGCTGTTCACAGATGCGCGCTTCAGGGCATCGACGATGACCAGGAGTTCCATGAGGTTATCGTTCACCGGGGCGCAGGTGGATTGGATGATGTAGACGTCCCGGCCCCGGACGTTCTCTTTGATTTCGACGAAGATCTCGCCATCGCTGAAGCGGCGGGTTTGGAGCTCTCCCAGCGTTGTGCCCAGTTTCTCAGCGATTTTCGCCGCTAACGCAGTGTTGGAGCTGCCGGAAAACAGACACAAACGCATGCAACGCTATTACCACGGGGGTGGAATGTGGGGCAATGAAGGAATGGAGTCAGCGCTTAGAGCACCCGGAGCAGCTCCGCCACGATCTTGATGTGTTCCGCGTCAGAGGCGGTGATGACGATGGGTTCAAAATCGGGGTTGAGGGGCGAGAGCACCACTTGCGAGTGGGCCCAGGCGCCATCCGGGGCCATGACCTTGGCCGAGGAATAGCGCTTCACGGTATAGGCCCCCCCGGTTTCGGGGTCCGCGGCACCGCGATATTGAGCGAGCACGATCTTGCCTTGACGGGTGCCCGAGGGGTGGGCCCGGAAGAGCAGGAGGTCGCCGGAGTGGATTTTCGGCTCCATGGATCTCCCCATGGCCCGGGCGATGAAGAGGTTGCGATTGGTGGTGGCGCCTGTTTTCAGGCCATCGACGGCCACCCAGCCCTCGGGCTCCACGGCTTCGCCTCCACCGAAATAGCCCGCGGCGGCCTTCAGCGAGAAAACTGGCAGCATGGTCTTATAGGCCTGCTTGCGGGCGAAGAGGTCGTCATAGGGGAGCATCTTCAGCGACTTGCCAGGCCGCAGGATGGGCTCGGGGGTGGTCCCTGCCTCGGCGGTATCCAAGTCGAAGAGCCCCTCCAGGGGAAAGTCCAAGAGCTCCTTGGGGTGGATGCGCAGGGTTTGGGCGTAGCGAAAGAGGGAGGCCACGGTGATGGCCCCGTCCCCCTTCTCTAGGCGTGAGATGACACTGGTGCTTTGGTCGGATTCCTTGGCCATGCGATCCATGGAATAGCCATTCCGCTTTCTGAGGCGGGCGCAATGCTGCCCCAGCCCCTTTAAGAGGGGGTCATTTCGGTAGCGGACGTGAGTCTTTTTACGCCGTGTGGCCACCAGAGAATAGTAACGGGCGCATCAAATTGAACTTTCTTTAATAAGAACAAAATGTATTCTTTAATAAGAATGAGTAAGCCGAAAATACTGCTCGTGGAAAGCGATGGGACTGAGAGTCGCGTGTTTGTGGAAACTTGCGAGTGCCACGGATTAGAAGTGATGGTGGTGGCCAACGGCCACGAGGCCGTGAGTGCCATGGAGAATCAGGCGAATGGCATCGACTTGGTTGTGACTGAGCTGGCCATGGCCGAGGGGGACGGCCTGTGGTTGCAGAAGTGGATGCGAACGAACCGGCCTCGGATACCCATCATTCTGACTACGGGGTGTTTTGCGGCGCAAAACACCCAGGTGCGGGGCCTGTTCGACCGGGTTTTCGAAAAGCCCCTGGGGCCTGATCAGTGGCAGCAGATTCTTTTTTTAGCGGTGTTGGGGGCTCGCGTTCGGAGTCGCTAAGTATTTATTTGCCGCAGAGTATTCTTGTCTGTGTGGTGGAAAACGTCGGGCCTGTCTTTGAGCTTCAATAGGGTATCTTGTTCATAGGTGAAGCTCTTGCCGTCGGTGGCGACGGTGATGGTGAGGTTGAAGCCCACGATTTTGAATTCCTTTTCCAGGAACAGGTTATGCACGATGCCGTAGCAGGGGGAGCCCTCTTTGGCAGCGACGGTGAAGGACCGGGCCGAGGGTTCCGCGCTGCCGCCAGCCATAAGGGCGATGCCCCGAGGGATGACGAAGCTCTTCATGACCTGTTGATCTCGGGCGTCCCAGAGCCAATAACCCATGTCTTCGTGGAAGGAGGCGTCTTCGCCGATGCGCCAGGCCATGGTGGAATACCTCAGTCCGTAGAGGCATTGTTCGTGGTTATTCACCGGGCCTACGGGTTCGAAAACCATGCGCTCCCGATAAAGATTATTTTCAGTGCCGCGATCGTCGGACGGCGCCACATCGAGGCCTTTGTCGCCCTCCCAGATGCCCACAAGAGGGGCCAGTGGCCCTAGATTCGCGAGAATTTCTGTCGTCATCATGAGCCTCCCAGGCAGAGAATCATTAGCGGAGAAAAGCCAAGTTTCCAACGAAACCTTGAGCTTGCCTCTGACGGTCTTGCCGTGTAAGTTGCAACCGAATGCGATGATCCAGACCACTTCTGTGTGGTGGGGTGTCGACAAGTGGTAAGTCTCTGGATTTTGATTCCAGCATTCCAAGGTTCGAATCCTTGCACCCCAACCACTTAAATCTTTGTAGCTTCGCGACCCAATCTGAGTGGTTGGGGTGCAAGGATTCGAAAGGTTTGCGCCGGCCCGCTACAGCGGGCTGAGCGACCCGGAAGGGCTTGAGAGGTAAGGCCAATTCGTAAACTGAACGGCTTCCCAGTCGGACCAAAGTTTAAACACCCCGTCCGAGTCGGAAGCTTTTAGTGGGAAAAGTTGAATCTCAGGTGGTTCTGAAACTGGGTTCATGGGCTTCGATAGTAAGATCCATCGGGGCGTTTGGAAATAAATTCCTAGTTTTTGAGCAGACGGGCGCAGGCATAGGTCGCGAAAGCAAAGGATTTTAAGGCAAGGAAACCAGAGCACTGATTTTACAGGATAAGTGCTCCGATTTTCCCAAGTCTCAAGCTATCATGCGGGGCCAAAAACTCGGGTCATGTCCTGCGATCGAACGTAACGTCACGGTGTCGAAGCCAGTACCAGAGATGCACTCTGAAGCCGTTCGCCATCCGCTTTCGCGCCGGGTTGTGTGCTTTTGAAATTGGTGAAGCAGGTCAAATGACCGCATACAGGCAAATCGTGCCTACATAAGCAAAGGGACCAAGAAAACCGATGCGCAGTGATGGGCTTCATTCTGCTCATCGCTATGGCACTCAATGGCGCACACGCTGGTGATGATGTGCCGCCGGGTCGTTTGAATCTATGCAATCTGCGAGCAACGGCCCTCTCTATTCAGGCAGAGCGCTCCATGAACCTCATGGAACGGATGGCTCGCGACCCTGGAGTTGCTGCTGAATCTCCACTTATCCAATGGGCAGCAACGCGTTCGACGGAAGACCACGTCTCCTCGCCTTTGATAATTGATGAAATCCAATATAACGAAATGAGTCGAGAAAGAACGAGCGAACTTCGAGAATACTTAGATTATGGCCACCAAATAGGTACTACCGCGGATGGCTATGCCATTCTAGAAGGGCCAGTGAGAAGAGCTGCCACAAGGTCCGCTGAGCCCTTTCGTCAAACTCGCAGCGACATGTTTAATTCCCCTGAAAACTATCCTCCAGAATGGATGAACACCACCGTACTGACGGCGCATACAGGCCGCATTTTGGACATGGGAACGGGCGACGGTGCGTTCGTGATGGATATGCGAGACTCTGGCATTGAGGCCTATGGCCTCGATATCAGGGAGTCGCCGACATGGCAGGGGCACGACTATTTTCGCCGCGCTCCAATGCAGAACAGTGGGTTTCCGGATGGCCACTTTGATGTAATTTACACGACTTCCAGTATTTTCTCGTACCCGTACGCAGAGCATTTACCACCTCACATCGCAGCCATGGTCGAAAGTGTCACCCCGACAGACTTGGAAAACGCACTACGTGAAATGAAAAGAATTCTCCACGATCGAGGCCTCATTCGCATCTATGGCGTCTCTAACCCCCAACTCGTTATGTCGCTTTGCGAATCCATCGGCGGGCTGCGCATTCGGCGCACCCAAAGCCCAGATGCAGTCGTGATGCGATGGAGTACCTATCGTGGTGAGGTCCCCTGGATTGAAATCGAACGCACTGACTAAATAAGGCTTGGCCGGCGCGTGCACCAAGATCATCAACCCCCATTACGATACCAATCTTTTTGGCCTGCCCGCAGCTCGAAAGGCGTTTGTTTTCGCGACCAAAAGCCACCCTGGTTAGCTTCTCCCTGTTTTAGGTCTACACAACCACTTCGCTACGCACAGAGCGCATGGACAACGCGCGCGATGTTATCAAGGGTTGGGTTTCCGTCCTCAGAGACCATCCTGTAAAGCGTACGCTGGGGAATGTGGGTCTTGGCTGCGAACTTCGATTTATTCACGACATCGAGGTAGCTGCGGAGGATCTCTTTGAATGCGGCCGCATCCCCATCGCGCAGGCACTGGATAAGGGCGGTGACGACGTAGTTCTTGTCTTTGAGGCGCTCGGCCGCCGAATAATTGCGCGCATGGGCTCCGGCCCGCAGCTCAATGCCTGGCATACTTTCGAACGAGAAGCCGCGCTTGTTTGATGTCTTTTTTTTGCCCATTTTTCATGCCTCCTAAAACTAAAAGCACCAGTAAATTCACTCGTTCTTTTGAGCCTCATCATATTAATTATGCCATATATGGCAGATATGATCTACCTGAAAATGTAACCCCACGTAAGCACATGATATTTATCGGGCCTGGTTGGCTCTCATGATTCATCATTCAAAAACCTCTCTTCAAGCTCAGTCGCAACCGCGCTGGCCTCCTCGGCCAGCTCCCGCACAACCATGAGAATGGCGTGTCCCCAACCACTTAAATCTTTGTAGCTTCGCGACCTAATCTGAGTGGCACTCACGCCGTCCCCGTCCCCTGGCCTGGAGAGTGTCCCAGCAGACCGTTATCTTGCCCCCTGCCTTCTGGCGCGCCTTCAGCAACTCCAGGCAGCCATGGTCAATGGACACTAATCGATCAATGAGAAGCTCAATTTCCTGATCAAGCGGAACAGACTCGATCGCGGCCGCTAGGCGTGGAATATGAAGAAACGTCGCGCTCCCATCGAGGCTGATGGTGCTCCGGCCGCCCTCACGACTTGGCGTAACCCGCACTGAAAGATGGATATGATCGTAGAGAGTCTTAAGAACGGCCAACGCAAACCCCGTGGCAACCCCTGTGAGCAGATCGGTCGCAACGATCATCATGAGGGTCGCAAAATAAATGGCCACTTGGGCCTTGCCGTAGCGTCTCAGATCACGGATGGCAGCTACATTGACCAGCTTATAGCCCACAAAGACCAAAACGGCGGCCAACGTCGAAGTGGGAACGAGCGCCAGAACGAAGGGCAGCGTGACGACGAAAAGCAGAATCCACACTCCGTGCAGGATGGCGGACACTCTGGTCCGAGCGCCGGCGTCGACGTTGGTGGCACTGCGGACGATAACGCCCGTCATCGGCAGGCCGCCAAAGAGCCCGCAGAGCACGTTGCCCACGCCTTGCGCGGCCAGCTCGCGATCATAGCGGGTGCGTGAGCCGCTATGCATCTGGTCAGTGGCCGAGGCGCAAAGGAGCGTCTCCGCGCTTGCGATGAGTGCAAGCGCAGCTCCGGCTAGCAGCGTCTCAGTACGAGAAATCGCAGCGAGGAAAAGATCCCAACTCAAGGGTTTGATGGTCGCCAAAAAATTCTCAGGCACCTGAACAAAGCTGACTTTCATCTGCAAGGCGGCAGCGACCAGAGATCCGACTACCACGCCAATGAGTGGGCCAGGCAGCGCCTTGAGCTTCTTGGGCCTGTAGTTGTTCCAAAGCACCATTGAAACGATGGTCATGATTCCAATGAGCGCGGCTAGGTGGTGACTGCTCCCGTCAAGCGGCATGATCCCCTTCATGACTGCATCCGGGATTGCCAGGATATTCTTGATACCACTTCCCTTCGGGGCGTCATCGAGCATGATGTGGAATTGGCCGACGAGGATCAGCACCCCAATGCCGGCAAGCATCCCATGAATGACCGCCGGGGAGACAGCGCGAAACCACCCGCCAAGCTTTGCCAGTCCCGCTATGACCTGGATCAGCCCCCCAACCAGGATGATCGCACCAATCGCTTCGAAGCCGTGTTTATGAATCAATTCCCAAACGATCACGGCAAGACCTGCTGCCGGGCCACTCACTTGTAAGGGCGCACCGCCAAGGATGCCGACCACGATACCACCGAGGATACCCGTGATCAGGCCCGCGCTTACTGGCGCGCCGGAGGCCACCGCAATACCCATGCATAGGGGCAGAGCCACGAGAAAGACCACGATGGAGGCCAAGAAATCGTTTGAGTATTTGGACATGAAAACCCTTTCCTTGTGGCCCAGGTTCAAATTCAGCTTGCATATAGATCTACATATCTATATATTAACATATATTGGAACGATCGCAAGCATTGAATGAGGCCTGAACATGCGGACACTCTCTAAGGAAGAACAGAGACAAATAACTCCCTACAAGGCGATCCAGCTGCTCAAGGATGGGAATCGGCGTTTCGTGGGCAACCTCCGATTGAATCGTAACTTTCTGCAGCAGATTAGCGAAACTCGGGATGGGCAGAGCCCTTTCGCGGTGGTGATCAGCTGCATGGACTCGCGAACCTCTGCCGAGCTTATATTTGACCAAGGCCTCGGCGATATCTTCAGTATTCGAATTGCCGGCAACGTGATCAACGAAGACATCCTGGGTAGTGCCGAATTCGGCTGCAAAATAGTGGGCGCCAAAGTGGTCGTTGTCCTCGGACACTCAAATTGCGGTGCGATCAAGGGTGCGGTCGACGACGTTGATGTCGGACATCTCCGTTCCATCACGCGCAAAATTCAACGCTGTATTCCTAGTCGCGAAGCGACCTATGACGAGATGCCGGCTGTGGAGAAAATATCATTCGTAACCCGCGAGAATATCCGGCTAGCTATCCAGGACGTTCGAACCCGCTCATCGGTTCTCGCCGCCCTAGAAAGCGAAGAAAAGATCGCCATCGTGGGTGGTTTTTACAATGTCAGCACTGGAGAGATCGAATTTTACGAGTAATAGTGGTCGTAGCTAGCTAGTAGGGGTGATGATGCATCGAAAAATCGCAGCTAAAGAGTTGGCTCATTTCATCGGAGCGATTACTCACCCCGATCGTATTAGGATCATCGAAGAGATCCAGCGCGATGAGTTGGATGTAAGCACTTTGCAGGACAGGCTGGCACTCGCGCAAGCATGCGTCTCCCGGCACCTTGGAATCATGAGGTCCGAAGGCATCGTGATCGAGAGAAGGGAGGGACGGCACGTATTTTATAGACTGTCAGTTCCAGAGCTTGCCCTCTGGCTAATCAAAGGACTCGATCTTATAAGCGAGAAAACAGAAAATAAAGCCCCGTTAAACAAGACGTTCGCTGCGGCGAAAAAGCGCTGGGGCGACGCGTCGTAGCCGAAGTCAAAAAATGAAGTGTTACATGGGCCTGTGACTCAGGACACTAGTTTCGCTGTCAAATTCGCCATGCCCCCCTCCACAAATGAAATGCTCTGCGGCATAAAGGAATGATGATCAGTGGACAAAAGCTGTTTCTAGGGGGAACGGCGGTGGGGCTGTTTTCGTGGGCCGCTACCGCCATGGCTGTGCCGATGAGTTGCCCGCGGGGCGGTGTCATGGAGCGCATTGTCCACGACGCCGTGGGCGATGGGCGGCTGCAGCGGGTGGGCTATGGCTATGCCGTCATTGATGCGGGTTCGGGCCGCACGAAATGCGAGGATTATTATGAAGAGCATCGCGGCGTCTACCCGGCGTCCACCATCAAGACCCTGGTCGCCATAGCTGTTTTGCGTCAGGTGGATTGCGGCATCATCCAGCTGGATCAAAAGGTGGTCATCGACCAACCTAGCGCCGACCTGGATAACCAGGACCGTGCGGACTACCGCAGGGGCCAGGTGCACACCGTCATCGATCTGCTCGCCGACATGCAGATTTACTCCAACAACATCGCCACCAATCAACTCATTGATCTCGTGGGCAAGCCCTTCATCAATGCCACGGCGGATGCGCTGGGGGCCCCTACCTTGCGCGTGTACCGGAAGGTCTACACCGATGTCCCCGCCGAGCCCGACAATCCCCGGCGGAACGAAGCCACGGTTCGCGGTTACATCGAGCTCTACCGAGAGCTTGCGAGCGGTGCTCTGAGGGTCCTTTCCGCGGATTCACGCCGCCTGCTCGTGGGGTTGCTTGCCCAGTGCCACACGAACAATCGTCTCGGTAAGGATTTTCCCGATAGCGT